>NZ_JBVHYH010000052.1:14079-17909 GCF_055569135.1 Kitasatospora sp. NPDC029367 | reverse complement strand
CCCCGCCCCCCTTCCCCTCCACCCGCCCCCCCCCCCCGCCCCCCGTCCGTGCTTCTCGATACCCCTCCCCCCCCAGAAACCACCCCCCCCCCTCCCCCCCCGCCCCCCCCCCCCCCGGGCCGGAAGAGCGGGTGACGAGAATCGAACTCGCGTGACTAGTTTGGAAGACTAGGGCTCTACCATTGAGCTACACCCGCGCGAAGCCGCCGACCGTTCCCGGTCGGAAGTTCGGGAGACAGCGTACCCGCTCCGGTCCCTCCCGTGCACACCGCATTCCGCGCACGCCCCCTTCCGCGCCGCTCCCGCCGTGCCCCGAATAAGTCGACGAGCCGTACAGGCCCGGCGTGTACGCTTCCTCTCGGCACCACGGGGTGTGGCGCAGTTTGGTAGCGCGTCCGCTTTGGGAGCGGAAGGCCGTCGGTTCGAATCCGGTCACCCCGACAGTGCGGCAGGGTCTCGCCCACCGGGGCGGGGCCCTGTTCTGTTCGGGCGGTACGGTGGCGCCTGGCGTCCGCCTTTCGTGGTACCGGTAGGATGGGGCGCTGGCGGTAGTCCCTGTGGCGTCAACCCAGGTCAACCGCCCGAGGGCGAGGAGTCAAGCTCACCGTCCACCCACACGGGAGATGCAGCTCCAACCGCCCATCGCCCGTCTCGTCCGACCCACCCGTTCCGGCTCCGGCCGGGCGTGCGGGACGGGCGGAGACAACCTGACCGCAAGCCCCTAGGAGACCTAACCGTGAAGAGCGCCGTCGAGACTCTGAACCCGACCCGGGTTCGACTCACCGTCGAGGTGCCCTTCGAGGAGCTCAAGCCCAGCCTCGACGCGGCGTACAAGAAGATCAACCAGCAGGTCACGGTTCCGGGCTTCCGTAAGGGCAAGATCCCGGCTCGCGTCATCGACCAGCGCTTCGGCCGTGGTGCCGTGCTGGAGGAGGCCGTCAACGACGCCCTGCCGCGCTTCTACACGCAGGCCGTCGACGAGGGCAAGATCGAGGTCCTCGGCCAGCCCGACATCACCAACATCGAGGGTGTCGAGAAGATCGCCGACGGCGGTGACCTGAAGTTCACCGCCGAGGTGGACATCCGTCCGGAGATCACCCTGCCGGAGTTCTCCTCCATCGAGGTGACCGTCGACCCGATCGCCGTCTCCGACGAGGACATCGAGAAGTCCCTCGAGCAGCTGCGCGAGCGCTTCTCCTCGGTCAAGGACGTCGAGCGCGCCGCCGCCGAGGGCGACATCGTGGTCGTCGACCTGATCGCCAAGGTCGACGGCGAGGTGCCGGACGACGGCACCGCCACGGGCGTCAGCTACGAGATCGGCTCGGGCCGCCTCATCGACGGCATCGACGAGGCCGTGCTCGGCCTGTCGGCCGGCGAGGAGAAGACCTTCGAGACCGAGCTCAAGGGTGGCACCCAGGCGGGCAAGACCTCCGAGGTCACCGTCACCGTCAAGGCCGTCCAGGAGAAGGAGCTGCCGGAGCTGGACGACGAGTTCGCCCAGCTGGCCAGCGAGTTCGACACCCTGGAGGACCTGCGTGCCGACTCCCGCAAGCGCCTGGAGCGCATGAAGGAGTACGACCAGGCCACCCAGGCCCAGGAGAAGGTCCTCGACGCCCTGCTCGCGCTGGTTGAGATCGAGTACCCCGAGAAGCTCCTGAAGGACGAGATCGAGACCCGCAAGCACAACCTCGAGCACCACCAGCTCGAGCCGATGGGCCTGAACCTCGACACCTACCTGGAGACCCAGGGCAAGACCCGCGAGGAGTGGGAGGCGGAGATCGAGGAGCAGGCGAAGAAGGGCATCAAGACCCAGTTCGTCCTGGACCAGATCGTCGCCAACGAGGAGCTGGGTGTTAACCAGGAGGAGCTCACCGAGCACCTCATCCGCCGTGCGGCCGGCTCCGGCCTCACCCCGGACCAGTTCGCCCAGCAGGTCGTCCAGGGCGGCCAGGTTCCGCTGCTGGTCGGCGAGGTCGCCCGCGGCAAGGCGCTGGCCACCGTGGTCGAGGCCGCCAAGGTCGTCGACACCGAGGGCAACGAGATCAACTTCGACGACGAGGACGAGACGGCCGAGACCGTCGAGGCCGCCGCCGAGGAGAAGACCGAGGAGAGCACCGAGGCCTGAGTGCCCCGGTAGCCCCCTGAGGCGCTGCAACGGGCCCGGACGCCGTACGGTGTCCGGGCCCGTCGTCGTCCCACCGGACACCCGGGTGCCCCCGCGACCCTGCGCTCACAGCGAACAGTTCTGCGTGAGGGATTCTGCGGCCGGGCCTGCGCGTTAGGGTCCTTGGACAGCAACAATCACGACGTGATACCCGGAAGCTGTGCGACACCGTGACGGCCGCCCGGCGGCCGTCCAAATCGACTGAGCAGGTGGCTAAGTGACGTTCCCGCAGATGCAGATGGGCCCGATGGCGCCGCACGCCGCCTCTGGTGACGTGCTCGGCGGCCTGGGCGACCAGGTCTACAACCGGCTGCTCAACGAGCGGATCATCTTCCTCGGCCAGCAGGTCGACGACGACATCGCCAACAAGATCACCGCGCAGCTGCTGCTGCTGGCCGCGGACCCCGAGAAGGACATCTTCCTCTACATCAACTCCCCGGGCGGCTCGATCTCGGCGGGCATGGCGATCTACGACACCATGCAGTACATCAAGAACGACGTCGTCACCATCGCGATGGGCATGGCCGCCTCGATGGGCCAGTTCCTGCTGACCGCCGGCGCCAAGGGCAAGCGCTTCTCGCTGCCGAACGCCAACATCCTGATGCACCAGCCCTCCGCGGGCCTCGGCGGTTCCGCCACGGACATCCGCATCCAGGCCGAGCAGCTGCTCCGCACCAAGAAGCGGATGTCCGAGCTGATCGCCTTCCACAGCGGCCAGTCCTTCGAGCAGATCACCCGGGACTCCGACCGCGACCGCTGGTTCACCCCCGAGGAGGCCCTGGAGTACGGCCTCATCGACGCGATCATGCACAGCGCCGCGGACGTCCCCGGCGGCGGCGGCACGGGCGCCTGAGCCTCGGCCCGGCCCACGAGACCACAGCCACAACGCCCCGGAGGACAAGAACCCCCATGAACATCCCCAGCCTGTCGGCCGCCCAGGCCCGCGTCGAGGACATGCGCGCCGAGGGTCGCTACATCGTCCCGCGCTTCGTCGAGCGCACCACGCAGGGCATCCGCGAGTACGACCCGTACGCCAAGCTGTTCGAGGAGCGCATCATCTTCCTCGGCTCGCAGGTCGACGACGTCTCGGCGAACGACATCATGGCGCAGCTGCTGTGCCTGGAGTCGATGGACCCGGACCGCGAGATCCAGATGTACATCAACTCGCCCGGCGGCTCGTTCACGGCCCTGACGGCCATCTACGACACCATGCAGTACGTCAAGCCGGACATCACCACGGTCTGCATGGGCCAGGCGGCCTCCGCCGCGGCCGTGCTGCTCGCCGCCGGCACCCCCGGCAAGCGGATGGCGCTGCCGAACGCCCGCATCCTGATCCACCAGCCGTACACCGAGACCGGCCGCGGCCAGGTGTCCGACCTGGAGATCCAGGCCAAGGAGATCTTCCGGATGCGCGAGCAGCTGGAGCAGATGCTCTCCAAGCACTCCAACAGGTCGGTGGAGCAGGTGCGCGAGGACATCGAGCGCGACAAGATCCTGACCGCCGAGGAGGCCGCCGAGTACGGCCTGGTGGACCAGATCATCTCTACCCGCAAGACCTCGCTGACCTCCTGAGGCCGGCACCGGGGGGGGGGGGGGGGGGGGGGGGGGGGGGTGTTCCGCCCACCCATCGTAGGGGGGGGGGCCCAGCGCCGTCTTGTGGCCGGCC
>NZ_JBVHYH010000052.1:12332-14069 GCF_055569135.1 Kitasatospora sp. NPDC029367 | reverse complement strand
TCGTGCTGCGCCCGCCCACCCCCGCGGTGGTGAAGCGCGGCCCTTTTTCCCCCCCCCCCCCCCCCCCCCTGCCCACCCCCCCCCCCCCCCCCCCCCCCCCCCCCCCCCCGACCCGTCGGCGGGCGCTGCCACGGCATCTGTTCGGTATCAATTCGCCCAGGGCGTAGGGCAGACCCGGCGAAGAGGACGGAATCACGGGCCCGGCAGAGTACCGTCGGATAGCGAGACCGAGCGCCGTCGGCGCGGACGGTCCACAGCACCAGGCCCCGGAACCCCCGCGGGGCCCCTGGCGAAGGGGAAGCACCTCGTGGCACGCATCGGAGACGGTGGCGACCTGCTCAAGTGCTCGTTCTGCGGCAAGTCGCAGAAGCAGGTGAAGAAGCTGATCGCCGGCCCAGGCGTGTACATCTGCGACGAGTGCATCGACCTGTGCAACGAGATCATCGAGGAGGAACTCGCCGAGACCTCCGAGGTCCGCTTCGAGGAGCTCCCGAAGCCGCGCGAGATCTACGAGTTCCTGGACCAGTACGTGGTCGGCCAGGACCTCGCCAAGAAGGCGCTGTCGGTCGCGGTCTACAACCACTACAAGCGGGTCCAGGCGGGCGAGGCCGGCCGTAGCGGCGGCAACGGCCGCGAGGACGCGATCGAGCTGGCCAAGTCGAACATCCTGCTGCTGGGCCCCACCGGCTCCGGCAAGACCCTGCTGGCGCAGACCCTGGCCCGGATGCTGAACGTCCCCTTCGCGATCGCGGACGCCACCGCGCTGACCGAGGCCGGCTACGTCGGCGAGGACGTCGAGAACATCCTGCTCAAGCTGATCCAGGCGGCCGACTACGACGTCAAGAAGGCCGAGACCGGGATCATCTACATCGACGAGATCGACAAGGTCGCGCGCAAGAGCGAGAACCCGTCGATCACCCGCGACGTCTCCGGCGAGGGCGTGCAGCAGGCGCTGTTGAAGATCCTGGAGGGCACCACCGCCTCGGTGCCGCCGCAGGGCGGGCGCAAGCACCCGCACCAGGAGTTCATCCAGATCGACACCACCAACGTGCTGTTCATCGTCGGCGGTGCCTTCGCAGGCCTGGAGCGGATCATCGAGGGCCGCGCGGGTGCCAAGGGCATCGGCTTCGGCGCCAACATCCGTTCCAAGCGCGAGTCGGACGCCAGCGACCATTTCCGCCAGGTGATGCCCGAGGACCTGGTGAAGTTCGGCATGATCCCCGAGTTCATCGGCCGTCTGCCGGTGATCACCAGCGTGCACAACCTGGACCGCGAGGCGCTGCTGCAGATCCTCACCGAGCCGAAGAACGCGCTGGTCAAGCAGTACCGCAAGCTCTTCGAACTGGACGGCGTGGAGCTGGAGTTCTCCCGGGACGCGCTGGAGGCGATCGCCGACCAGGCGATCCTGCGCGGCACCGGCGCGCGCGGTCTGCGGGCCATCATGGAGGAGGTGCTGATGTCCGTGATGTACGAGGTCCCCTCGCGCCAGGACGTCGCCCGCGTGGTGGTCACCGGGGACGTCGTCTCCAAGCACGCCATCCCCACCCTCGTCCCGCGCGACATGATCAAGCGCGAGCGCCGCGACAAGAGCGCCTGAGTCCGAGTCCGAGCCCGGGCCCGAGCCCGGGCCGACGGCCTGCGGCCCGCGGCAGCGGGGGGGGGGGGGGGGGGGGGGGGGGGGGGGGGGGGGGGGTGGGGTGGTGGGGGGTGGGGGGGGGGTGGTGGTGTTGGTAGAGC
>NZ_JBVHYH010000052.1:0-12322 GCF_055569135.1 Kitasatospora sp. NPDC029367 | reverse complement strand
CAGCACAGGGGCCGTGGACCCGCGAAAAAGGGAGTCCCACAGAACGGGAGTCGGGGGCCCCCCCCCTCCGCTACTGCCGTCCGGGCGGGCCTACTTGGGCACCTCGGCGACCGCGCGCAGGTCGCGGGTGTCGGCGGCGAGCTTGTCGACGTCGGGCTGGGTGCCGTCGTCGGAGCCCTTGAGCACCATGACGACGGTGCTCTTGTCGGCCCAGGCGCAGAGCGACAGCTTCGTCTCACCGTTCTGCGAGGTGGCGCAGTCCATCTGGCCGCCCTTGGGGCCCGGGTCCACCGAGTGCCGGCCGCTGATCGTGCCGCCCGCGCCGGAGAAGCCGGCGAACATCTGGTCCAGCTCCTGCTTGGGCAGCAGCACCTTGCCGTAGACGCCGACCGCGATCAGCTGCGGGGTGGAGTCCGAGTCCTGGTACACCCCGGCGACGCCGGTGGGCTTCCAGTTGCCGTCGCCCTGGCCGATCTTGGAGGTCAGCTCGTCCTGCAGCTTCCCGGTCACCGCCGGGTCGTCGTTGGCCTTGAGGTCCTTGAAGGTCGCCGGCATCACGAGCTTCTGGGTGCCCGTGCCGCTGGTCACGTTCCAGGCGAGGTAGCCGAACACGCCGATCAGGACGACCAGCACGGCGCCGACGGTGCCGAGCACGATCCACAGCGTGCGGCGCGACTTGCGCGGCGGCACCGGCGCGTACCCGCCGTAACCCGGGTAGGCCCCGGGCGCGCCCTCCGGGTAGCCCGGGTAGCCCGGGTAACCCGGGTGGCCGCCGGCCTCCGGCCCGCCGGGTGCGGGGTAGCCGGGCGGCGGGGCCTGCGGCGGGACGCCGCCGTAGCCGGGGGCGGCCGACGGCGGCGTCGCCGGGTACCCGGGCTGCGGCGGGGGCCCGTACGGGTTCTGGTCGGACATGCGGGGCCCTTTCTGGGACGTCGCGCGAGGAGACCGCCGGGGGTGCCGGCGGTGCGGTGCTGCTGCGGTGGTGCGGCTGCTGCGGTGCTGCTGCTGCGGTGCTGCTGCTATGGGGAGGCCGGGCGGGGGCTCCGGGTCAGCGGGCGACCTTCATGGCGTCGCGGATGGTGCGGGTCTTCGCCGCGGCCTGGTCGGCGGTGAGGCCCGAGTCG
The DNA here is from genome assembly GCF_055569135.1 of Kitasatospora sp. NPDC029367. NCBI lineage: Bacteria > Bacillati > Actinomycetota > Actinomycetes > Kitasatosporales > Streptomycetaceae > Kitasatospora > Kitasatospora sp. NPDC029367. Next base: position 11,198 of record NZ_JBVHYH010000052.1, on the reverse strand, counting down.
CTGCCGCCCGTGCCGCCGGTGGTGCTCAGGCTGAGGTGGCTGAAGGTGACCCGGCCGTAGGTGGACTTGTCCGCCCAGACGCAGACCGTCGGGCCGGGCTTGCCCATGATGCTGGCGACGCCGCAGCTGAGCTTGCCGTCGGAGGCGTGGCCGTCCTTGGCGGGGAAGTCGGTCATCGGGCTGGACCAGGTCAGGCCGCCGCTCTCCTTCTTGGAGTCGGCGATGATCTGCGCGGGGTCGTTGAGGGAGCCGTAGATGCCGAGGATCGACAGCGAGTCCATGTTCTTGACGTCGGCGCCCTTGCTGTAGCTGGCCCCCAGCCCGTGCAGGTCGGTGCCGATCTTGGCGACCTCGGGCTTGCTCATGTCGGCGGCCTCCTCCTTCGCCGACTTCTGGACGTAGCCGTCGAGCAGCGTCTGCGGCGCGCTGAGCTTGTACTGGCCGCCCGAGTCGCTGCCGGCGCCGAGGAACTTCCAGGCGGCGAAGCCGCCGCCGCCGAGCGCCAGGGCGCCGATGACGAGGCCGACCACCAGGCCGCCCTTGCCCTTGCGCGGCGGCGCCGGGTAGCCCGGCTGGCCGTACGGGCCCTGCGGGGGCACGCCGTACTGCGGCTGGGGGGCGCCGTAGGGCTGCTGCGGCGGGTACCCGTACTGGGGCTGCGGGGCGCCGTAGGGCGGCTGCTGTGGCGGCGGCGCGCCGTAGGGCTGGCCGCCGTAGGGCTGGCCCTGCTGCGGCGGATACTGCTGTCCCTGTCCCTGGCCGTACATGTGTCCTCGTGCTCCCCCGCCGCACCCGCGGCCGATCCTCGTATGGGTATGTCCGTGCACGCCCGGTCACCCGGACGAGTGCCCGGGCACGCTACCGCACGGCACCGGCGGCGGGAGCGCCCGGACCGGCCGAGTCCGCGGACCGAAAGCGGTTCGTAACCAGCGCCCCCGGTTACGTAAACTGTGCGTCGTGACCGACACGACGAACCAGCGCCCCGTGAGCACCACCGGGGACGATGCGGCAACCCTCCCGACGACCTACACCCCCGCGGACGTAGAGGGCGAGCTGTACGAGCGCTGGGTGGAGCGTGGCTACTTCACCGCGGACGCGAAGAGCGACAAGCCCGCGTACACGATCGTCATCCCCCCGCCGAACGTCACCGGCGTCCTGCACCTGGGCCACGCCTTCCAGCACACGCTGATGGACGCGCTGACCCGCCGCAAGCGGATGCAGGGCTTCGAGACGCTCTGGCTGCCCGGCATGGACCACGCGGGCATCGCGACCCAGAACAAGGTCGAGCAGCAGCTCGCCGAGGCCGGCCTCTCCCGCCACGACCTGGGCCGCGAGGCCTTCGTCGAGAAGGTCTGGGAGTGGAAGAAGAGCTACGGCGGCCGCATCCTCGGCCAGATGCGCCGCCTCGGTGACGGCGTGGACTGGTCGCGCGAGCGCTTCACCATGGACGAGGGCCTGTCCCAGGCCGTCCAGACCATCTTCAAGCGCCTGTTCGACGACGGCCTGATCTACCGCGCCGAGCGCATCATCAACTGGTGCCCGCGCTGCCTCACCGCGCTGTCCGACATCGAGGTGGAGCACGAGGACACGCCGGGCGAGCTGGTCTCGATCCGCTACGGCGACGGTGACGACTCGATCGTCGTCGCCACCACCCGGGCCGAGACGATGCTGGGCGACACCGCGGTGGCCGTCCACCCGGAGGACGAGCGCTACAAGCACCTGATCGGCCGGACCATCAAGCTGCCGCTGACCGACCGGGAGATCCCGGTCGTCGCCGACGAGCACGTCGACCCGGAGTTCGGCACCGGCGCCGTCAAGGTGACGCCCGCGCACGACCCGAACGACTTCGCCATCGGCCAGCGCCACGACCTGCCGAACCTGACGGTGATGGACGAGCGCGGTGCGATCACCGTGCACGGCCCCTTCCTCGGCCTGGACCGGATGGAGGCCCGTTCGGCCGTCGTCGGCGCGCTGCGCGAGCAGGGTCGGATCGTCGCCGAGAAGCGCCCGTACATGCACGCCGTCGGCCACTGCTCGCGCTGCCACACCGTGGTCGAGCCGCGGCTGTCGCTGCAGTGGTGGGTCAAGGTCGAGCCGCTGGCCAAGGCCGCGGGCGACGCCGTCCGCGACGGCAAGGTGGAGATCCACCCGAAGGAGCTGGAGCGCCGCTACTTCGACTGGGTCGACAACATGTACGACTGGTGCATCTCGCGCCAGCTCTGGTGGGGCCACCGGATCCCGGTCTGGTACGGCCCCGAGGGCGAGGTCGTCTGCGTCGGACCGGACGAGCAGCCGCCGACCGGCGAGGGCTGGCACCAGGACCCGGACGTCCTGGACACCTGGTTCTCCTCCGGCCTGTGGCCGTTCTCCACGCTGGGCTGGCCGGAGAAGACCGCCGACCTGGAGAAGTTCTACCCGACCGACGTCCTGGTGACGGGCCACGACATCATCTTCTTCTGGGTCGCCCGGATGATGATGTTCAGCCTGTACGCGATGGACGGCGAGGCGCCGTTCAAGACCGTCGCGCTGACCGGTCTGGTCCGCGACGAGTTCGGCAAGAAGATGTCGAAGTCCTCCGGCACCGCGGTGGACCCGCTGGACTGGATGGACGCCTACGGCGCCGACGCCGTCCGCTTCACCCTGGCCGGCGGCGCCAACCCGGGCGCCGACGTGCCGATCGGCGAGGACTGGGTCAAGGGCTCGCGCAACTTCTGCAACAAGATCTGGAACGCGACCCGCTTCGCGCTGATGAACGGCGCCACCACCGAGGGCCCGCTGCCGGCGCCCGAGGAGATGACCGCGGTCGACCGCTGGATCCTGTCGCGGCTGAACGCCACCGTCGCCAAGGTGGACGGGCTGTACGAGGACTACCAGTTCGCCAAGCTCTCGGACGCGCTGTACCACTTCGCCTGGGACGAGGTCTTCGACTGGTACGTCGAGCTCTCCAAGACCACCCTGGCCAAGGGCGGCCCGCAGGCGGACGCCTCGCGCCGGGTCCTGGGTGAGGTCCTGGACGTCACCCTGCGGCTGCTGCACCCGGTCGTCCCGTTCGTCACCGAGGCGCTGTGGACCACGCTCACCGGCGCCGAGTCGCTGGTCGTCGCCGAGTGGCCGAAGGACAGCGGCTACCGCGACGCGGCCGCCGAGTCGGAGGTCGCCACGCTGCAGCAGGTGGTCACCGAGGTCCGCCGGTTCCGCTCGGACCAGGGCCTGCAGCCCGCGCAGCGCGTCCCGGCCCAGCTGGAGCTGGCCGGCACCGTGCTGGCCGTCCACGAGGACGCGATCCGCTCGCTGCTGCGGCTGACCGTCCCCGAGGAGGGCTTCGCGGCCACCGCCTCGCTGCCGGTGGCCGGTGCCACCGTCGCGCTGGACCTCTCCGGCACCATCGACGTCGCGGCGGAGCGCAAGCGCCTCGCCAAGGACCTCGCGGCCGCCGAGAAGGAGAAGACCCAGACCACCGCCAAGCTCGGCAACGAGGCCTTCCTGGCCAAGGCGCCGGACGAGGTGGTCGCCAAGATCCGGGGCCGTCAGGAGGCCGCCGAGGCCGACATCGCCCGGATCACCGCCCAGCTCGCGGCGCTGCCGCAGGGCTGAGCCCGCACCGCCCCTCGGGGGCCGCATCCCGCGACGCGCGGGGTGCGGCCCCTCGGCGTTTTCCGGGCGGGTCCGCTTCCGGGGCGTACCTTCCGGCGCGCCCGTTTGCGGCGCGCTCGTGACGGCGCGCGTTCGTTTGTGGCGCGCCGTTTCGCCGGGTCCGCCGAAACGACCGCTACGCCTAATAGAGCAGCAACATTGCTCCCTTCCGGCGAATATTCATCCTGGACCGGGTGAGGTCCTATTCCGAGCGAATTGATTCCGGTCTTGCCCGCGCGCGTTCGCAGAAGTTTCCAGGTCGGATGTGTACGGTGTGCTCGAAGTTTCCGAAGGTGTTTCTGCTGAGCGTTCCTGCTGAGCGACGGACGGGAGGCATGGCGTGGTGGTGACCGAGGAGTTGGCCCAGGAACTGCCTGCCGAGGCGGTCGAGGAGGCCAAGGCCAGGGCGGCGACCCTGCTGCTCGCCTTCCGCCACGGCAACCAGCTCGCGTTCGACCACGAGTTGGACCTGCTGATGACGGAGAACGCCGAGCGGGAGGTGACCACCCTGCTCACCTGGATCGCCGCCGAGGCCGTCCGCAAGGCGTACGCCCCCGAGGTCGGCGACCGGGTGCTGCGGGCGATGGCCCGTCGGGCCCCGCAGGACAGCGCCGCCGTCCAGGTGGACGAGGAGAGCGCGAACGCGGCCCAGCTGATCGAGGCGGTCGCGGACGGCCGGGTGGCCGAGGTCCGCGGCCTGGTCGCGGCGACGGCGGACACCACCTTCCTGCTCGGCGGTCTGCTGCAGGGCGTTGCGATGATGCTGCCGCTGCTGCCCGAGGGTGAACTGGCAGAGATCACGGCCGAGTTGCGCCGTCGGCACGGCGGCTCCGCGCACGTCCCGGAGGCCCGGGCCGGGGTCTGACCCACCAATCCGGCTGTCAGGAGTCCCTACGCGGCCAACGGGACCGCCTGGACGGTGGCGCGGTCGGCGGCCCCGGCGTTCCGGGTCAGGGCGTCCTCGGCCCCGGCGTCCTCGGCCAGGGCGGCGGTCAGCGCGGCGATCCGGGCCGAGGCGCGGCCGTCGCCGTACGGGCTCGGGGTGGCGGCCAGCCGGGCCAGCCGCTCGGGGGTGTCGGACAGCCAGCCGCGGGCCAGCTCGCCGAGCTCCTCGCCGGGCCGCACCAGCGCGGCGAAGCCGGCGTCGACGGCCTCCGGGCGCTCGGTGGAGCGGCGCACCACCAGCAGCGGACGGCCGAGCACGGTGCACTCCTCCTGTACGCCGCCGGAGTCGGAGACCAGCAGCGCCGCGTGGCTCGCCAGGCCCAGGAAGTCGCCGTAGCCGACCGGTTCGGTGACGGCCAGGCGCTCCAGCAGGGCGTCCAGGGCGAACCGCCCGATGGCGGCCCGGGTGCGCGGGTGCATCGGGAACAGCACCGGGGTGCCGGCCCGGGCGATCCGGTCCAGCTCGGCGAGCACGGCGCCGAGCGCCTCGGCGGTGTCGGTGTTCTCCGGGCGGTGCACGGTGGCCAGCACGTACCCGTCCGGGCGCAGCCCGTGCGCGGCGAGCAGCGCGGCGAGGGCGTCGGCGCCGGGCAGTTGACGGCGGACCACCTCGACGACGGTGTTGCCGGTGAGCGCGATCCGCCCCCGGTCGAGGGACTCGGCGCGCAGGTTGGCGACGTTGTCCTCGGTGGCGGCGCAGAGCAGGTCGGAGACGTGGTCGACCATCACCCGGTTGTGCTCCTCGGGCATCGCCCGGTCGTAGCTGCGCAGCCCGGCCTCGACGTGCACCAGCGGGATCTCCCGGGCGTTGGCGGCCAGCGCCCCGGCGAGGGTGGCGTTGGTGTCGCCCTGGACGACGACGGCGGCGGGGCGGTCCTCGGCGAAGGCGGCGTCCAGCTGGCCGAGGGACTGGGCGATCTGGCCGGCCCGGGGCCGGCCGCCGACGCCGGTGAGCAGCTCGGGCGCGGGCAGGTCGAGGTCGCGCAGGAAGCGGCCGGACATCGCCTCGTCCCAGTGCTGGCCGGTGTGCACCAGCCGGGTGGCGTCGCCGAGTTCGTGGATCAGCGGGGCGAGCTTGACCAGCTCGGGGCGGGTGCCGAGGACGACGGCGACGCTGTTCGGGGGCAGGCACATGCTCATGCGGGGCTCCGGGAGGACGGCGCGGGGGTGGGGAGGCGGCGCGGGGCGGGGGAGTGGGGGTTCAGGATTCGAGCGCGGTGGGGGCGCCGACGGCGACCTTCTCGGCGTTGCGCCGGGTCTTGGCCCAGCCGTTGCGGCCCAGCAGTAGTCGGACGGCGGCCCGGGCGGCGACCACGAAGAGGTGGTAGGCGTAGAGCCAGACCAGGACGCCCCAGAGCAGTCCGGTGAGCCGGCTGCGGTCCGGGTGGACGGCCCTGCGGTAGGCGAGGCCCCAGAACACCATCGGCAGGGTGGCGAGCACGAAGGCGAGCAGCATCCACGGGCCGAACCGGAGCTGGAACTCGATGGTCTCGGCGGGGAAGAGCACCAGCCCGGCGGCGGTGATGGCGAGCGAGAGCGGGAACAGCAGCACCAGCAGGACGCAGACCACCGGCTGGAGGAAGGTGTAGAGCACCTCGGCCTTGCCGCAGGCCCGGTAGTGCGGGGAGCGCAGCACCCGGCCGGTGTAGCGCAGGCACTGCATGTTGCCCTGGGCCCAGCGGGTGCGCTGGGTGAGGAAGCGGCGCAGGGAGATCAGGCCCTCCTGGGAGACCTGGGCCTCGGTGACGTGGGTGAGCCGCCAGCCGGCCAGGCGCAGGTCGAGGCCGGACTCGTAGTCCTCCAGGAGGGCGCGCTCGGGCCAGGGGCGGCCGGCCCGGCCCTCCTCGGCGGTGAGCGAGTCGAGGGCGGTGAGCCGGACGAACTGGCCGTTGCCGCCGAGGCCGACGCTGCCGGTGCGGCGGCGCAGCAGCTGCATGCCGGCGTTGTTGGCCTGGAACTCGACGTCCTGCATCCGGACCAGGGTGCGGGCGAGGGCGTTGGCGGTGCGGCCGCGGCCGGGCAGCGGGCGCTCGTCGTCGGCGTTGCGCATCCGGACGCCGATCTGGACGGCGCCGGTGTCGGGGCGGCCGAGGGCCTTGGGGTTGCAGACCTGGCCGAGGGTGCCGGGGTCGAGCTGGCCGTCGGCGTCGACCACGCCGATGACCACCTCGGAGCGGTCGGTGGACTCGGGCAGCCAGGCGGAGATCTCGCGGTAGGCGGCGTTGAGCGCGGCGCCCTTGCCGATCCGGGCGTGCGGGCGGCGGCGCTGGACGAGGTGGATCCGCGGGTCGCGGGCCGCGGCGGCGAGGACGAGTTCGCGGGTGGCGTCCTCGCTGTCGTCGTCGATCACCCAGAGGTGGGCCTCGGGCGCGCTGGCCCGCAGGCCGTCCAGGGTCTGGGTGACCACCGCTTCCTCGTCGCGGCAGGGGATGACCAGGTGCCACTGGAGGGTGGCGGGGTCGCCGGGCGGGGAGGGGCGGTTGTGCCGGAAGGCGTGGCGGGAGCCGGCCCAGTACACGAGGAAGCGTCCGAAGACGAGGGCCAGGTAGCCGACGAGGGCCAGGGAGATCAGTCCGGCGAACCAGACGACGGCGTCCTGGCGGAGCACGATCCAGTCGTGCAGGGCGTCGGGCATGGCGCAGTGCTCCTCATGATCAAAGGCTGTCGGCTCCTATGGCTTGCGAATCGATGCTCCATTGCCGTCAAAACTCGCCAAATCGATAGTAAAGGGAGCAAACTCAAGAAGTAAGGCAAAGACGGGGCAAAGTGGCCGTTCTCACCCCGTCGCCCGCCGCGCCGCCGTCCCGTCGGCGCCGTACCCCTCGCCCTGTGGGGCCGGGCCGCCGCCGCTCCGTAGACTGTGGTCGTGAGCGACAAGGCCGACCCGAATCCGTACACCCTCCGCCCCTCCGACGACAGCACCGGCGACGCCCTGCGCGACGTCGAACTGGAGCTCTCCAAGCGCTGGCCGGAGAACAAGCTGGAGCCCTCGCTCGACCGGATCGAGGCGCTGATGGACATCCTGGGCCAGCCCCAGCGGTCCTTCCCCTCCATCCACATCACCGGCACCAACGGCAAGACCTCCACCGCCCGGATGATCGAGCAGCTGCTCAACACCTTCGAGCTGCGCACCGGCCGCTACACCAGCCCGCACGTGGAGAGCGTCACCGAGCGGATCACCCTGGACGGCCTCCCGATCAGCCCGGAGCGCTTCGTCGAGGTCTACCGCGACATCGAGCCCTACGTGCAGATGGTCGACGCCGCCCAGCCCGTCCCGATGTCCTTCTTCGAGGTGCTCACCGGCATGGCCTACGCGGCCTTCGCCGACGCGCCGGTGGACGTCGGGGTGGTCGAGGTCGGCATGGGCGGCTCCTGGGACGCCACCAACGTCATCGACTCCGCCGTGGCCGTGATCACCCCGATCGGGCTGGACCACACCGACAAGCTCGGCAACACCACCGGCGAGATCGCGGTCGAGAAGTCCGGGATCATCAAGTCCGGTGCCGTCGCCGTGGTCGCCCAGCAGCAGCTGGACGCCGCCCAGGTCATCCTGCGCCGGGCCGTCGAGGTGGACGCCACGGTCGCCCGCGAGGGCCTGGAGTTCGGCGTGATCCGCCGTGAGCTCGCCGTCGGCGGCCAGCTGGTGACGCTGCGCGGGCTCGGTGGCGAGGAGTACGAGGACGTCTTCATCCCGCTGCACGGCGAGTACCAGGCGCACAACGCGGCGCTGGCGCTGGCCGCGGTCGAGGCCTTCTTCGGCGTCGGCGGCGCCCGCGGCGGTCAGCTGGACGTGGACAAGGTCCGCCAGGGCTTCTCCGGCGTGTCCTCGCCGGGCCGCCTGGAGATCGTCCGCCGTAGTCCCACGATCATCCTGGACGCCGCGCACAACCCGCACGGCGCCCGGGCCACCGTCGCCGCGATCTCCGAGTCCTTCGGCTTCACCCGCCTGGTCGGCGTGATCGGGACCTCGGGGGACAAGGACGTGGCCGGCGTGCTGGAGGCCTTCGAGCCGATCCTGGCCGAGGTCGTCATCACCCAGAACTCCACCCACCGCGCCATGGACGTGGACGCCCTCGCGGCCCTGGCCGTGGAGATCTTCGGCGACGACCGCGTCCAGGTCGAGCCCCGGCTCGACGACGCCATCGCCGCGGCCGTCACCCTGGCCGAGGAGGAGGGCGACCTCGGCGGCGCCGGGGTGCTGGTCACCGGTTCGGTCATCACGGTGGGCGAGGCCCGCCTGCTGCTCGGGAGGAAGTGACATGAGGACGCTCTGCTCCTCGACGCTGATCGGCGAAGCGCTCCTGATCATGTTCGCGGCGCTGGTCGCGATGCAGCTCTCCAGCGTCTCGACGGCCACCGTGTGGATCGTCAGCGGCATCGCGATGGCGCTGTGCATCGCGCTCTGCGGCATGATCAACCGCCCCGGCGCGGTGCAGATCGGCTGGGCGCTGCAGATCGGCCTGATCGCCAGCGGCTTCGTCCTGCCGACCATGTTCGGCCTCGGCGTGGTCTTCGCCGGCCTGTGGTGGTGCTCGGTGCACTACGGCCGCAAGGTGGACGAGTTCAAGGCCGCCCGCGCCGCCGCCGAGGCCCAGGCCGCCTGACCCCGGTCGGGGGCCCGGGCCGTGTGACCCCGGTCGGGGGCGCGACCGACCGGTCGTTCACGCAAGGTAACCTCTGCCCCATACCGCATGTCGTACCAGATCACCAGGAGACGCACCGTGTCCCAGCGCACTCTCGTCCTGCTCAAGCCCGACGCCGTCCGCCGCGGCCTGGCGGGCGAGATCATCAGCCGCATCGAGCGCAAGGCCGGCTGGCAGCTGACCGCGGTCGAGCTGCGCACCTTCGACCGGGAGACCCTGGAGACGCACTACGCCGAGCACGTCGGCCGCCCGTTCTACGAGCCGCTGCTGGAGTTCATGACCTCCGGCCCGTCGATCGCGATGATCGTCGAGGGCGAGGAGGTCGTGAAGGGCATCCGGATGCTGGCCGGCGCCACCAACCCGCTGGAGGCCGGCTCCGGCACCATCCGCGGCGACTACGCGACGATCACCCGCGAGAACCTGATCCACGCCTCCGACTCCCCGGAGTCCGCCGAGCGCGAGATCAAGATCTTCTTCCCCGCGCACGCCTGATCCGGCGGGCGGCACGCCCGGCAGGACCTTCGCACCGCCCCGGTCGGGACCATTGGCCCGGCCGGGGCATTCTTATCGTGAAATAGGGAACTGGGAACGCCGACACGGCGTCCCAATGCTCGGAGAAGCGATCACGCTCCGGACAATGGACGGTATGCCCCGCGTCGATGTCCGTGCCGTGCGGCGTGACTACGATGGACGCGACTCAAGGGCCCGGTACGGCAGCTCAGCTGGTCTCCGCCCAAGCGTGGGCGCGCATCCGTCCACCCTCAAGAACTCCGAGCCCGGGAAGGCACCCACACCCCATGGCGAGCAACCTGTCGTTCATCGGCCGCGACTTGGCGATCGACCTCGGAACAGCCAACACGCTGGTGTACGTCAGGGGCAAGGGGATCGTCCTCAACGAGCCGTCCGTCGTCGCGGTCAACACCAACACCGGCGGCATCCTGGCGGTCGGCGCCGAGGCCAAGAAGATGATCGGCCGCACGCCCGGCAACATCGTCGCCATCCGCCCGCTCAAGGACGGCGTGATCGCCGACTTCGAGATCACCGAGCGGATGCTGCGCTACTTCATCCTCAAGATCCACCGCCGCCGCTACCTGGCCCGCCCGCGGGTCGTGGTCTGCGTGCCCTCCGGCATCACCGGCGTCGAGCGCCGCGCCGTCATCGAGGCCTCCTCGCAGGCCGGCGCCCGCCAGGTCCACATCATCGAGGAGCCGATGGCCGCCGCGATCGGCGCCGGCCTGCCCGTCCACGAGGCCACCGGCAACATGGTCGTCGACATCGGCGGCGGCACCACCGAGGTCGCCGTCATCTCCCTCGGTGGCATCGTCACCGCCCAGTCCATCCGGGTGGCCGGCGACGAGCTGGACAACGCGATCGTCCAGCACATCAAGAAGGAGTACTCGCTGCTCCTCGGCGAGCGCAGCGCCGAACAGATCAAGATGAGCATCGGCAGCGCCTTCGGCCTGGAGGGCGAGAAGGACGAGCACGCCGAGATCCGCGGCCGCGACCTGGTCAGCGGCCTGCCCAAGACCGTCGTCATCTCCGCCGCCGAGGTCCGCGCCGCCATCGACGAGCCGGTCAACTCGATCATCGACGCGGTCAAGACCACCCTCGACCAGTGCCCGCCCGAACTGGCCGGCGACGTCATGGACCGCGGCATCGTGCTCACCGGCGGCGGCGCCCTGCTGCGCGGCCTGGACGAGCGGCTGCGCCGCGAGACCGGCATGCCGATCCACATCGCCGAGAACCCGCTCGACTCCGTCGCGCTCGGCTCCGGCAAGTGCGTCGAGGAGTTCGAGGCGCTCCAGCAGGTACTGGACGCCTCTCCGCGCCGTTAGCACCACGACGACCATTCCGAGACTCAACTGAACGGGCGGGCGCCCCGGGCCCCCAAACCCCCGCGGCCCCCCCATACCAAAAGGCAATACCCACACCACCCGGGGCAACACAAAGAAGCGGTTTTTTTTTTCTCTTTCTTTT
>NZ_JBVHYH010000051.1:0-65996 GCF_055569135.1 Kitasatospora sp. NPDC029367 | reverse complement strand
TCCTGCTTTTTCGCGTGGTGGAGGAGGTCTTTCTTTGTCGGCGGGGACACGAGGAGAGGGCCTCCCCCCCCCCCCCCCCCCCCGCCCCCCCCCCCCCCCTCTTCCCCCCCCCCCCCCCCCCCCCGCCCCGGCCGGCGCGGGCCGTGGCGGGCTGCGGAGGGCCGCGGAGGGCCGTGGCGGGCTGCGGAGGAACCGGCGACCGGGCGGCAACCTTTCCGCCCGCGGCGGCCACTGACCGGTGCAAGGTCGACTCGATCTACCGAAATGGATTTCTGGACATGAGGGCAACGAAGCACGCCGTCCCCCGGGCACGGCGCGGGCGAGTGCTGGTCATGGGTGTTCCGTTGGCACTGGTGGCCGTCGGGCTGGTGGTGTGCCTGGCCTTCGCGCTCACCGGGGGCGGCGGGAGCGGCTCGGGGCAGCCCGTCGCGGCGGCCGTCGCGGCCACCGGGCAGGCCGTGCCGACCGCCTCCGGCGGCCCTGACGGTGCCACGCCCCCGGAGGCGCAGCCGTCCCCCACCGCCCCGACGCCGTCGCCGTCGCCGTCGCCGTCGGCCGGAACGCCGTCGCCCTCCGCCTCCTCCTCGAAGCCGTCCGCCTCCCCGAAGCCGTCCGCCTCCGCGACTGCGACTGCGTCCGCGTCGGCGACCGCCGGCAGCCGTGCGGCCGCCGGCCCGGCATCACTGGCCGGGCGGATCAGGCCCGGTACGAGCTACCAGGGCGTGGCGACCTCCTACGACGCGGCCGACGGCAACGGCGCCTGCTCGTTCGGGCCGTCCGGCGACCTCATGATCGCGGCGATGAACCACACCGACTACGAGACGTCCGGCGCGTGCGGGGCGTACGTGCAGGTCCGCTCCGCCGGCGGGGCGAGCATCACGGTGCGGATCGTCAACGAGTGCCCGCTGCCCTGCGCCCCCGGGCAGCTCGACCTCAGCCACGAGGCCTTCGCCAAGCTCGCCGACCTCTCCGTGGGCCGCCTCCCGATCACCTGGACGCTGCTGAGCCCGGCGGCGCCGGACAGCATGTCCGTCCGGTACAAGACCGGGTCGAGCCAGTGGTGGTGCGGGATCCAGGTGATCGGTCACCGGAACCCGGTGGCGGCGCTGGAGGTCCAGGCCGGCGGCGGCTGGCGGAGGTTGAGCCGCACCGACTACAACTACTTCCTCTCCCCCGACGGCAGCGGCTGCGGCGGATCGATCAGGGTCACCGACATCTACGGCGAGCGGCTGACCGTCGACGGGATCGCGTTGCAGCCGGACGTCGTGCAGTCCGCCCACGCCCAGTTCGCACGGCATTGAGCGCACCGACGGCCCGGCAGCCGCAGGTCACGACCCTGCGGGGCGACGACCGCGACGCGGCCCCAGGGCGGGGCCCTGCTAGGCTCACGCCTCTTGTTAACGTTCACATTGCAGGGAGAGGGCGACCGAGGGACATGCTCCTCGATGACGCGTCCGCGGAGTTCCACCACTTCTTCGAACGCCACTACGCCGAACTCGCCCGTCTCGCCCATCTGCTGACCGGCGAGACGGACGCGGCTGACGACCTGGCCTCGGACGCCCTGGTCGCCCTGTGGCAACGCTGGGACCGGCTCCGAGCGGCCGACCACCCGCTCGCCTACGCCCGGGGAGTGGTCGCCAACATGGCCCGGGAGCGGATCCGCAGCGCGGTCCGTGAGCGCCGCCGGGTCCTGCTGTTCTGGTCCCGCAGCCCGAAGAAGACCTCGGGCCCCGACGTCGCGGCGGTCCTGGACGTCCGCGCGGCACTCGCCCGGCTGCCGTTCCGCAAGCGGGCCTGCGTGGTCATGCGGCACGCCTTCGACCTCTCGGAGAAGGACACCGCGGCGGCGCTGGGCATATCGGTCGGTACGGTGAAGAGCCAGACCTCGAAGGCCATGGCCGAGTTGAAGCAGCTGCTCGGCGAACGAGCCGTCGGCGAACTGACGACAGGAAGGAGGAACCGGTGAACGAGGAACCGGTGAACGAGCACATCTCCCGGCAGCTGCGCGAGGCGGCCGAGGCCCATCAGCCCGACCGCGCCAGGATGCTGGCCCGCGTCCAGCGCGGCATGGCCGGTCCCGCCACCCGTCACCGCACCCGGTCGGGTCTGCGGTCCTGGCCCAGGGCCGCCCTCGCCGGGCTGGCCACCGCCGGCATCCTGGCCACCGGCAGCCTCGCCATGGCGGAGCTCGCCCACTTCCCGCTGCCGTCGGAGCCCACGGTCGCCCCGGCCGCGCCCTCCTCCCCCACCGTCCCGCCGGCGCCGGAGCCCTCGACTCCCCCTCCCACCGGAACCCGGGGACCGGCCGCCGCCGCCCCGGCCACCAGCACCCCGACCAGCTCGCACCCGAGCCCCTCGGCGAGCGCCCGGGCCCAGAACGGCCCGCTCTGGTCGGCGGGATCGATCAGCCCGCACAGCACCGTCTACTGGAACGAGAACGACCTGATCCTCAGGACCGGCCAACCGCTCACCGCGCTCACCGTCGAACTGCGCATCGTGCAGACCGGCGGCGTCCGGGACACAGGCAACTGGCGGACGCTGTCGCCCGACGACTTGACGTTCACCGTCCAGGAGTCCGGGGGCGCGCTGGTCTACCGCTGGGTCCTCAAGCCCGGCCGTACCGTACCGGCGGGACAGCACGAGTTCGCCGGGCAGTACAACCACGCCACCGGTGTGCGCGTGACCGCCGGCGACAGCTACCGCGTCGAGGCCCAGTCGGCGGGAGGCACCGCCTCCGTCGGGGGAGGCTTCGCCCCGGCGGGCTGACGGCCTGAGCGGCGGTCGGGCCCGGGCCCGGCCACCGCTCCACGCACAGCAGGGCGCCCGCTCCATCGAGCGGGCGCCCTGCTGTGCTGGGGCCGGCTGGCGGATCAACGTCCGGGTCCGGCTACCGGATCAACGTCCGGGTCCGGCTGCCGGATCAGACGCCGGCCAGCCCCTTCTCGGCGACGGTGGAGTCCACGGCCGCCGGGGCGGCGTCCTTCCGCAGCCCCTTGAGCAGCACGACCACGGCCGTGGTGACCACCGTGCCCGCCACGACCGCGAGCAGGTAGAGGAACGGACTGCCGATCAGCGGGAGCACCCAGATCCCGCCGTGCGGCGCGCGCAGGGTGGAGCCGAAGGCCATCACCAGTCCGCCGGCCGTCATGCTGCCGACGATGTTCGCCGGGATGACCCGCAGCGGGTCCGCCGCCGCGAACGGGATCGCGCCCTCGGTGATGAACGAGGCGCCGAGCACCCAGGCCGCCTTGCCGTTCTCCCGCTCCTCGGGGCTGAACAGCCGCCGCCGGACGACGGTGGCCAGGGCCAGGCCCAGCGGCGGGGTCATGCCGGCGGCCATCACCGCGGCCATCACCTTGAGGCTGCCGGCGTCCGGGGTGGTGCCCGCGGTGGTGAGCGCACCGGCGGCGAAGGTGTAGGCGACCTTGTTGAGCGGACCGCCCATGTCAAAGGCCATCATCGCGCCGAGCAGCACGCCGAGCAGGATCGCGTTGGAGCCGGAGAGGCCGTTCAGCCAGTCGGTCAGGCCGTTCATCGCCGAGGCGATCGGCGAGCCGACCAGCACGAACATCAGGAAGCCGACCGCCGCCACCGACAGCAGCGGGATCACCACCACCGGCATGATCCCCTTGACCGCGCGCGGCACGTTCCAGCGGATCATCCACAGCACCAGGAAGCCCACGGCCAGGCCCGACACGATGCCGCCGAGGAAGCCCGCGCCGACCGCCACCGAGACGGCGCCGCCCGCGATGCCGGCGGCCAGAGCCGCCCGGTCCGCGATCGCCCAGGCGATGTACCCGGACAGGATCGGGACCAGGAAACCGAAGGAGGTCTTGCCGGTCTGGAACAGCATCGCCGCCCAGCTGTGCGAGGAGGTCCAGTCGAAGTGGCCCAGCACGGAGGGCGCGGAGGCGATCTGATAGCCGCCGATGGCGAAGGCGAGGGCGATCAGCAGACCGCCCGCCGCGACGAACGGGATCATGTAACTGACGCCCGTCATCAGGTACTTGCGCAGCCGCTGGGCCCAGTGCTCACCCGCCGGTGCGCTCACCGCGGCGCCCGGTGCGGTGGCGGGACGAGCACCTCCGCCGGCCCCGGCGACCAGCCCGGCGGCCTGGGCGATCAGGTCGTCGGCGCGGTTGACGGCGGCCTTCACGCCCACGTCGACGGTCGGCTTGCCGGCGAAGCGGGCGCGGTCCCGGACCTCGACGTCATGGGCGAAGATCACGGCGTCGGCGGCCGCGATCACCTCGGGGGCCAGCACCGTCGTCCCGGCCGACCCCTGGGTCTCGACCTGGATCCGCACACCCGCCCGGGCGGCGGCCAGTTCGAGGGCCTTGGCGGCCATGTAGGTGTGGGCAATGCCGGTCGGGCAGGAGGTCACCGCGACCAGCCGCAGCCCGGCGCCGCCGACGGCCGTCTCCGGCGCAGCGGCCGGGTCCGAAGGAGCGGGCGCCTCCGCAGCAGCGACCGTATCCGAAGGGGCGGGCGCCTCCGGTGCAGCGGTCGGCGTCTCCTCGCCGTTGACCAGGGCCGCGACGGCGCCCGGGCTCTCGGCCTCGCGGAGGGCCCCGGTGAAGGCGGGGTCCATCAGCCGACCGGCCAGCGCGGCGAGGATCTGCAGGTGGGTGTCGTCCGCACCGGCCGGTGCCGCGATCATGAAGATCAGGTCGGCGGGCCGGCCGTCCGGGGCATCGAAGTCCACGCCCCTGGTGCTCCGGCCGAAGGCCAGGCTCGGCTGGGTCACGTGGGGTGATCTGCAGTGCGGGATGCCGATCCCGTCCCCCATTCCGGTCGGGGCCTGGGCCTCGCGGGCGGCCACGTCGGCGAGGAAGCCGTCGAGGTCGGTCACCCGGCCCTCGGCGACCAGCCGCTGGGCGAGGGAGCGGAGAGCCTCGCTCTTGTCCGCGGGGGCGAGGTGGAGATCAACGAGTGCGGGTGTGATCAGTCCGCTGGTGTCGCTCATCGTGTCGATCCTTCAACTGGTGCCTGACAGTGTTCCCTTGCCCCCGGGATTGGTTGCCGTTCCGTCCCACACGGTCGGGCGGGGTGCCTCCGGCAGGAGGCTGTTCTCGATCGCGGAACCAACCGCGAATCTCAACCGCGGAGCGGTCGTTCGAGTCTCAACCGCGGAGCGGTCGTTCGAGCGGGATGTCCGCCGTCACGGCCACGGCGGCCCGGTCCAGATCGGCCGGGGTCGGCATGACGCTCCCCGGCAGTTGTACGGCGGCGGCGCCGTGCGCCAGGGCCGCCGCCAGGGCCTCGGGGCCGGTGCCGCCGGCTCCGAGGAAGCCCGCGAGCGAGGCGTCGCCCGCTCCCACGTCGCTGCGGACGGCGGCGACCGGTGCGCTGCCGTACCAGCTGCCCTCCTCGGCGATCAACAGCATCCCGTCCGCACCGAGGCTGGCGAGGACCTGCTGGGCGCCGCGCTCGCGCAGTTCCCCGGCCGCGTGCACGGCGTCGCCGACGGTGGCGACCGGGCGGCCCACGGCCTCGGCGAGTTCCTCCCGGTTGGGCTTGACCACGTCGGGGCGGGCCGAGAGCGCGGCGAGCAGTGCGGGGCCGGAGGTGTCCAGGGCGATCCGGGCGCCGCCCGAGTGCACCTGCGCGACCAACTCCGCGTACCAGCCGGGCAGGAGGCCGCGCGGCAGGCTGCCGCAGCAGGCCAGCCAGTCGACGCCGTTCCCGGTGCCCCGTCCGGTCTTCTGGGTGTCGCGGACGAGGGCCAGCAGCGCGGCCGACTCGGCTGCGCTGAGCTCGGGCCCCACCGCGTTGATCTTCGTGAGGCTGCCGCCGTCCTCGGCGATCGAGACGTTGATCCGGGTGTCGCCCGCGATGGTGACCGCCGCGACGTCGATGCCCTGGCGGCGCAGCAGGTCGGAGAGCAGCTCGCCGGAGAGGCCGCCCAACGGCAGGACGGCGGTGGTGCGGTGGCCCGCGGCGGTGAGCGCACGGGAGACGTTGACGCCCTTGCCGCCGGGGTCGAGCCGGTCCTGCCCGGCTCGGTTGACCTCGCCGAGAACGAGCGTTCCCAGCTCGTAGGTGCGGTCCAGGCTGGGGTTGGGGGTGATGGTGACGATCATGCGCGGATGACTTCCGGTCCGTGGTTCTCGATCTGGGCGGCCTGCTCGTCGGTCAGCCCGGTGTCCGTGACCAGGACGTCGACCTGGTCCAGCGAGCCGAATCGGGCGAAGTGGCGGGCGCCGTACTTGGAGGAATCGGCCACCAGGACGACGCGTTGCGCACCGGCGAGCATGGCCCGCTTGACGGCGGCCTCGGCGAGGTCCGGCGTCGACAGCCCGCCGTCCGGGGAGAAGCCGTTGGTGGCGACCACCGCGACGTCCGCGTGGATGTCGGCCAGGTCGCGCAGCGCCCAGGCGTCGACGGCCGCCTGGGTGCGATGGCGCAGCCGCCCGCCGACGAGGTGCAGGGCGAGGGAGGGGTGGTCGGCCAGCCGGGCCGCGACCGGGAGGGCGTTGGTGACGACGGTGAGGGCGCAGTCCAGGGGCAGCAGTCCGGCCAGCCGGGAGACGGTCGTCCCGGCGTCCAGGATCACGCTGCCCTCGCCGGGCAGCAGGGCCAGGGCTGCCCTGGCGATGCGCTCCTTCTCGGCCGCGGCCCGGGAGTCCCGTTCGGCCAGGCCGGGTTCCAGGTGCAGTGCGCCGACGGGCAGCGCGCCGCCGTGCACCCGGTGCAGCAGGCCGGCCCGGTCCAAGGCGCTCAGGTCACGCCGGATGGTCTCCTGGGTGACACCGAAGTCCTCGGCCAGCGTCGGCACGTCCACCCGGCCCTGTTCCTGGGCGAGGTGGAGGATCTGTTGCTGCCGCTCGGGTGCGTACATGTGGGATTGGGTCCGTTTCATGTCCGTTTACGCCTGGTGAAGCCCGACCATACGCGCTTCGGACGGAAAAGCAAGGGGCTGTTCCGTCTCTCGTCCACTCGTGGGCTGATGCCCGAATGTGTTGACATCCCTGCGCGATCGGGCGTAGAACCAATCGAAACAACGCCTTAACGGGCGCGAAACCACAGACTGCCTGGTCCCGCGACCGCCCCCGTACCGCGCGGACCAGGCATCCACCACGGTGGCCCGCGCTTCCCCTGAGCGCGGGCCCCCGTGCCCCACCCTCCCGCCGACCCGGTTCCCACCCGGGTCGGCGATCGCATCCGCCCTCTCCCTCAAGGACTCCCATGCACTCGACCCAGGTCACCGTCGGCTCCAGCAGCGGTCTGCACGCCCGCCCGGCGTCGCTGTTCGTCCAGGCCGCTGCCGCCCGACAGCCGGTCAAGGTCACCGTCGGCCGCCCGGGCCAGGCCCCGGTCGACGCCCGCAGCCTGCTGTCCGTCCTCGCCCTGGCCGCCCGCTCCGGCGAGGTCCTGGAGCTCACCGCCTCGGGCGACGGGGCCGAGGACGCGCTCCAGGCGCTCGCCCAGCTGCTCGCCTCCGACCTCGACGCAGCGGCATGACCGTCCCGATCCGCGGGATCGGCGTCGGCACCGGCAGCGCGGCGGGCCCGGTCGCCCGGATGGCTCCCCCGGTCCCGCTGCCCGCGCCGAGGGCGGTCGCCGACCCGGCGGCCGAGGCGGCCGCGGTCCGTGCCGCCCTCGGTGCGGTCGTCACCGACCTGGAGCAGCGCGCCGCCCGGGCGAGCGGCCCCGGCGCCGAGGTGCTCGCGGCCCAGGCCATGATGGCCGCCGACCCGGTCCTCGCCGACCGGGCCGCCGAGCTCGCCGAGCAGGGCACCGACGGCGCCCATGCGCTCAGCACCGCCTTCGACGGCTTCCGCGCCGCCCTGACCGCCGCCGGCGGCTACTTCGCGGAACGCGCCCCCGACCTGGACGACCTGCGCGACCGCGGCGTGGCCCACCTGCTCGGCCTGCCCGTGCCCGGCCTGCCCGACCCCGGGCACCCGTACGTCCTGGTCGCCGACGACCTGGCGCCCGCCGACACCGCGCTGCTCGACCCCGAACGGGTCCTGGCCCTCGTCACCGTCCGCGGCGGGCCGACCAGCCACACGGCCATCCTCGCCAAGGCCCTCGGTGTGCCCGCCGTGGTCGGCTGCGCCGGTGCCATGGGCCTGGCGGACGGCCGGCAGGTCCTGGTGCACGGCGCGGACGGCCTGGTCGAGCCCGACCCGAGTCCGGAAGCGGTCGAGCGGGCCGCCGCGCGCGAGCGCCGGTACCGCGAGCTGCTGGCCGGATTCCAGGGGCCGGGCCGGACGGCGGACGGCCACCCGGTCGCGCTGCTGGTCAACCTCGGTGCGCCGCGCGAGCTGGCCGGTGCGGCCGCCGTCGACGCCGAGGGGGTGGGCCTGTTCCGTACCGAGTTCCTCTTCCTGGACCGCGCCGAGGCGCCGGGCCGGGCCGAACAGGCCGCCGCCTACCGGCAGGTCTTCGCGGCCTTCGCCGGCCGCCGGGTGGTCGTCCGCACCCTGGACGCGGGCGCGGACAAACCGCTGCCCTTCGCCAGCTCCGCCGACGAGGAGAACCCCGCGCTGGGGGTCCGCGGTCTGCGGACGGCCGCCCGCGATCCGCACCTGCTGGAGACCCAGCTCGCCGCGATCGCCGAGGCCGCACAGGACAGCACCGCACAGGTATGGGTCATGGCCCCGATGGTGTCGATCCCGCGCGAGGCCGCCGAGTTCGCCGCCCGGGTCCGCGCGCACGGCCTGCCGATGGCCGGCGCGATGATCGAGGTCCCGGCAGCCGCTCTGCGGACCGACCGGCTGGCCGCGTCCTGCGACTTCTTCAGCGTGGGCACCAACGACCTGGCCCAGTACGCCTTCGCGGCCGACCGGACGCTCGGCACCCTCGCCGAGCTGCTCGACCCGTGGCAGCCCGCGCTGCTCGAACTGGTCGCCACCGCCGCCGCCTCGGCGGCCGAGCACGGCCGTCCGATCGGCGTCTGCGGCGAGGCCGCCGCCGACCCGGCGCTCGCCCTGGTCCTGGTCGGCCTCGGGATCACCAGCCTGTCCGCCGCGCCCGCCTCGCTCCCCGAGCTGCGCGCGGCACTGGCCACCCACACCCTCGCGCAGTGCCGCGAACTCGCCGAGCTGGCCCTGCTCGCCGACGACGCCGACACCGCGCGCCGCACGGTCCTGTCGAGGATGTCCGGGCGCTGAACCGCTTCCGTCCGGCGCCGGGTCGGAGCGCACCCGGCGCCGGGCGGAGGGCCCCGGCCGACGCGCGGTCCTGCGTCCGACCGACTGCCAAGGACCAGCGGATTCATACGCGTTAACGTTCACATCACAGCCGGTTCACCGGTCGCCCGCATTCCGCCCCGCCGGTTCATGGATCATCACCACCCGGCCGGAATGCTTCACCGACCGTTCACGGCGTACCGGAACTGGTCCCGCGCCCGCATCCGTCACAAGTGATGACGGTTCGACAAGTCCCCCGGACACTCCCAGAGGCGCTCCCACGGGCGGGGAAAGGAACGGCAATGTCCTTGGTCAGGAGGGTGATCGGCGCCGCCGCCGTGGCCCTCGTGGCCGCGCTGGGCCTGCTGGTGCTGTCCCAGTCCGCATCCGCCCTCACCCGCGCGGAGTCCGGCCCCCGGATGGTCGCCGAGGCCAAGCTCGTCGAGGAGGCGGTGGTCCCCGAGTGCCCGCCCGGCCTCGGCTGGACGCGCCACCGGGCCGTCGAAGTACCGCGGCAGCAAAGGGAGTTGCACCCGGCCCTCGCCGAGGAAGCCGCCGCCGACGACAACCCCTCGCCGGCCCGCACCCCCGCCCCGCCGTACGGGGCGCGCAGACAGCCCGGAGCGGCGGTCCTCCAGGTGTTCCGCTGCTGATCGGCGCCGACCGCGCGCGCACGCTCACCGACGGTGGCGACACCCCGGACGGGTGACCCACCGCCCCACGTCCCGGCAGTCCACGACGGCCCACGGCAGTGATTCCGCCTGCCGGCGCCGCCGCGCTCCGCGCTGCCCCCGTACCGAGCGAGCGTTGCACGGTCCCGAAGTGACCCAGTGGCCGACAACCCAACTCCCCGGATGAGGGCTCCCATGCGCATTCCCGCACTCAAGTACGACCTGACCGCCTCGCTCGTCGTGTTCCTGGTCGCCCTCCCGTTGTGCGTCGGCGTCGCCGTCGCCTCGGGCGTGCCCGCCGAACTCGGCCTGATCACCGGCATCGTCGGCGGCCTGGTCACCGGCGCGCTGCCCGGCAGCAGCCTCCAGGTCAGCGGCCCGGCAGCCGGACTGACCGTCCTGGTCGCCGAGACCGTGCAACGGTTCGGCCTGCCCGCCCTCGGCCTGGTGGTCGCCGCCACCGGCCTGCTCCAACTGCTGCTGGGCGCGCTGCGCTGGGGCCGCTGGTTCCGCGCGATCTCCGTCGCCGTGGTGGAGGGCATGCTGGCCGGCATCGGCCTGGTCATCATCGCCGGGCAGCTCTACGCGATGGCCGACCGACCGGCGCCCGCGAGCGGGATCGACAAGCTCCTGGGCCTTCCCGGCCTGCTCGCCCGGCTCGTCTCCTCACCCGCCGCCGGCTACTCCTTCGCGGTCGGCGCCGGCACCATCGCGGTGATCGTGCTGTGGCAGCGGCTGCCCGCCAGGGTGCGGGTCGTCCCGGGCGCGCTGGTGGCCGTGCTGCTCGCCACCGGCGCCGCCTGGCTGCTGCACCGCCCGCTGAAGAAGGTCGAGGTCAAGGGCCTCCTGGACGCCGTCCAGCCGCCCGGCAGCGGGGTGTTCGAGCAGCTCACCCCGGCCCTGCTCCTGACGGTCGTGGCCTTCACGCTGGTCGCCTCGGCCGAGAGCCTGTTCAGCGCGGCGGCCGTCGACCGGCTGCACGACGGACCGCGCACCGACTACGACAGGGAACTGATGGCGCAGGGCGCGGGCAACGCGCTCTGCGGCGCCCTGGGCGCCCTGCCGATGACCGCGGTCATCGTCCGCAGCGCCGCCAACGTCCAGGCCGGCGCCCGGACCAAGGCGTCCCGCGTACTGCACGGCGGGTGGCTGCTGCTCTTCGCCGCACTGCTCCCGGCGGCGCTCGGCGTCATCCCCGTCGCGGCGCTCGCCGGGGTGCTGGTGCACGCCGGGTTCAAGCTGCTGCCGTTCGAGCAGTTCGGGCCGTTGTGGCGCGAGCACCGGGCGGAGGCGCTCGTCCTCGCGGCCACCGCCGTGGCCATCGTCACGGTCAACATGTTCGAGGGCGTGCTGATCGGCCTGGGCCTGTCGGTCGTCAAGTCGGCCTGGGAGACGTCCCGCCTGCACGTGGCGACGGAGGAGCGGCCCGGTGGCACCGTCCGGGTCCGACTGACGGGCAACGCCACCTTCCTCCGGCTGCCCAAGCTCCTGGACACCCTCGAAGCGCTGCCCGCCGACCGCGTCGTGGAGCTGGACCTCTCCGGGCTCCGGCACCTCGACCACGCCTGCCAGTCCGCGCTGACCACCTGGACCGAGCGTCACAACGCCCGGGCCCCGGAGGCCGTGCGGCTGATCCCGGCGCCGGCCGGTCGGACCTGACCCCGTCCGCGGTGCTCGCCGTCAGGCCACCGGAGCGCCGGTTCCCGCGAGCACCTCGGGCCGGAGCAGGGCGGCGAGCCGCTCGGCCGGGAGCAGCCCCTTCTCCAGGACGAGTTCGGCCACGCCCCGGCCGCTGGCGAGGGCCTCCTTGGCGATGTCGGTGGCGGCCGTGTAGCCGATGTGCGGGTTGAGGGCGGTCACCAGGCCGATGGAGTTCTCGACGCTCGCGCGCAGCACCTCGGTGTTGGCGGTGATGCCGACCACGCAGCGCTCGGCGAGGGTGAGGCAGGCGGCGCGCAGATGGGTGATCGACTCCGAGAGCGAGTGGAGGATGATCGGCTCGAAGGCGTTGAGCTGGAGCTGTCCGGCCTCGGCGGCCATGGTGACGGCGACGTCGTTGCCGATCACCTCGAAGGCGACCTGGTTGACGACCTCGGGGATCACCGGGTTGACCTTGCCGGGCATGATGCTCGAACCGGCCTGCACCGGCGGCAGGTTGATCTCGCCGAGGCCCGCACGCGGCCCCGAGGACAGCAGGCGCAGGTCGTTGCAGCTCTTCGAGAGCTTGACGGCGATGCGCTTGAGCACCCCGGACATCTGGACGAACGCCCCGCAGTCCTGGGTGGCCTCGACCAGGTTGGCGGCGGTGACGAGGGGCAGCCCGGTGAGCTCGGCGAGGTGTCGGCGGGCGGACTCGGCGTACCCGGCCGGGGCGTTGAGGCCGGTGCCGATCGCGGTGGCGCCGAGGTTGATCTCCAGGATCAGCTCGACGGCCTCCGCGAGCCGGCTGCGGTCCTCGTCGAGCATGACCGCGAAGGTCGAGAACTCCTGCCCGAGCGTCATCGGCACGGCGTCCTGCAGCTGGGTGCGGCCCATCTTGAGGACGTCGCGGAACTCGACGGCCTTGCGGGCGAAGGCGTCCTGGAGGACGGCCATCGCGTCGAGCAGGCCGCGCACGGCGAGGACGGTCGCGATCCGGACGGCCGTCGGGTAGACGTCGTTGGTGGACTGGCCCAGGTTGACGTGCTCGTTGGGGTGCAGGTGCCGGTAGTCGCCCTTGGCGTGCCCCAGCAGCTCCAGCGCCCGGTTGGCGATGACCTCGTTGGCGTTCATGTTGGTCGAGGTGCCGGCGCCGCCCTGGATCACGTCCACGACGAACTGCTCGTGCAGCTTTCCGGCGCGGATCTCCTGGCAGGCGGCGACGATCGCGGCGGCCTTCGCCGGCTCCAGCAGGCCGAGTTCCTCGTTGGCGAGGGCGGCGGCCTCCTTGACGGCGGCGAGGGCGTCGATCAGGTGCGGGTAGGTGGAGATGGGCGTGCCCGTGATGGGGAAGTTCTCGGTGGCGCGCAGCGTGTGGACGCCCCAGTAGGCGTCGGCGGGGACGTCGCGGTCTCCGAGCAGGTCGTGTTCGCTACGGGTGGCGGCGGTCATGGGGGTGCGGTCCTCTTCCTCGGTGGAACGGTGGAACGGTGGGTCGGGTCAGACGGGGGCGGGCAGGGCCGACGGGTCGAGCGCCGCCACCGGCCGGACGCCGCCGACGGGCCGGCCACCGCCGGTCGTCGGCTCGCCCGCGAAGCCGGTGAGCAGCCGCGGTTCGACTCCCGCCAGGGCCAGCGCGGCCGCCGCCACCGGGACGCGCGCCCGGTTCGCCCCGTCGGCGATCTTCACCGCGATGGCGCGGCCGTCCGGCAGCGCGGCGACCTGCACGCCCTCGAAGCCGTCCTTGGCCAGCAGTCCGGGCACCGCGTGCATCAGCGCGGCCGTGTCCCGGCCGGCGCCGGAGGCCATCTCCGGGTGCGCGCGCAGCGCGTCGGCCACCCGGAACTCGGGCGTCCCGGGCGCGCCGGTGGCGATGCGGGCGGCGGCGCGGGCGAGGCCGTGCAGCGAGACGGCGAACAGCGGGGTGCCGCAGCCGTCGACGCTGACCCGCGCGATGCGTTGACCGGTGAGCTCCTCGACGACCCCGGCGATCACCCGCTGGAGCGGGTGGGTGGGATCGTCGTAGTCCGTCAGCGGCCAGCCGTTGAGCTTGCAGAGGTAGAGCATCGCGGCGTGCTTGCCCGAGCAGTTCTGGGCGAGCCGGGAGGGCGGGCGGCCCTCCCGGATCCAGGTGTCGCGGACCGCCGGGTCGTACGGGAGGTCCGGGACGTTGCGCAGGTCGTCCTCGGAGAGGCCGGCGAACTCCAGGATCCGCCGGGCTCCGGCGAGGTGGCGTTCCTCGCCGGAGTGGCTGCCCATCGCGAGGGAGAGGAGTTCGCCGTCGAGCGGCAGCCCGGCCCGCACCATGGCCACGGCCTGGAGCGGCTTGAGGGCGGACCGCGGGTAGCAGGCGACCTCGATGTCGCCGAGCCCGAACCGGACTTCGCCGTCGGCGTCGAGGACGACGACCGAGCCGTGGTGGACCCCCTCGACCATGCCGCCGCGGGTGACGTGGGCGACGGGGACGTGCCGGGGCTCGCGGATCGCGGGTGCGTCCGCGGGGGTGGTTCTGTGCATCACTGCCTCGCTGGGTGGTGGTTCGCTTGCTGCTCCGCCGGCCGGGCGGGCGGCCCTCGACAGCCGCGGGGTCGCCCCCGCACCGAAGGCCGCCGCCCGGGTCAGCCGTCGGACCGGGCGCCGTCGCGCGCGAGGCGGCGGCGGATCGCGTACCAGCCGGCCACCAGTGCGGCGGCGATCAGTGGTACGCAGAGCACGGTGGTGCGTCCGGCGCCGCCGTCGGCGTACATCAGGACCAGGACGGTGGCGAGGAAGGCCAGCGTCACGATCTCGGTCCAGGGCGAGCCCGGCAGCCGGTAGGAGGGGCGGGTCAGTTCGCCGGCCCGGGTCTTCCGCCAGAAGAAGAGGTGGCAGACCATGATCATGCCCCAGGTGGCGAGGATGCCGATCGCCGCGAAGTTGAGCACGATCTCGAACGCGTCCGCGGGCACCACGTAGTTGAGGCCCACGCCGAGGACGCACATGCCGCTGGTCAGCAGGATGCCGCCGTACGGCACCTGACTGCGGCTCATCCGGGCGGTGAAGCGCGGCGCCGAGCCGCTCACGGCCATCGAGCGCAGGATGCGACCGGTGGAGTAGAGGCCGGAGTTGAGCGAGGACATCGCCGCGGTGAGGACCACCAGGTTCATCACGCTGCCCGCCGCCGGGATGCCGATGTGGGACAGCACCGTCACGAACGGGCTCTGGCCGGAGCTGTACCTGTTCCAGGGCATCAGCATCGACAGCAGCACGACCGAGCCGACGTAAAACAGGCCCACCCGCCACATGATCGAGTTGATCGCCTTCGGCATGATCTTCTCGGGGTTCTCGGTCTCCCCGGCCGTGACGCCGACCAGTTCGACGGAGGCGTAGGCGAAGACGACGCCCTGGATGATCAGCAGCATCGGCATCAGGCCGTTGGGGAAGATCCCGCCGTTGTCGGTGATCAGGGACGGGCCGGGCACGGCGCCGTCAACCGGGTGCCGGGTGACCAGCAGGAAGATCGCGATGCCCATGAAGACCAGCAGCGCGCCGACCTTGACGATGGCGAACCAGAACTCCAGTTCGCCGAAGATCCGCACCGAGATGAGGTTCACCGTCAGCACCACGGCCAGGGCTATGAGCGCGATCACCCACTGCGGGATGTCGGAGAACAGGTGCCAGTAGTGGGTGTAGGTGGCGACGGCGGTGATGTCGGCGATGCCGGTGGTCGCCCAGTTGAGGAAGTACATCCAGCCCGCGGTGTACGCGCCCTTCTCCCCCAGGAACTCCCGGGCGTACGAGACGAAGGCACCGGAGGACGGGCGGTACAGGACGAGTTCGCCGAGCGCGCGCACGACGAGGAAGGCGAAGACGCCGCAGACGGCGTACGCGACGAACAGGGAGGGCCCGGCGTCGGCGAGGCGGCCACCGGCGCCCAGGAACAGGCCGGTGCCGATGGCACCGCCGATGGCGATCATGTTGACGTGCCGGGGCTTCAAGGACTTGCTGTAGCCGGCGTCACCGGCGTCGACATGCCGAGCCGTAGGGGCCGTGGGGGTGGTGGGGGCGTTGGGGGTGGTGGGGGCCGTGGGGGTGGTAGGGGCGTTGGGGGTCGTGGGGCGCTTCTCGTCTTCGAGGAACTGCTCGCTCACGCCTCAGCTCTGCCTTCCATGGGGGTCTCCGTGCGCCTGGGGTGCACGATGTCGGTGAGGGTCGCCTCGACGCGGTGAAGGTGGTGCGACATCGCCGCTACCGCGTCGGGCTCGGAACCGTCGACCAGCGCCTCGACGATCGCCCGGTGCTCGCAGTTGGACTGCTCGCGTCGATCGCCCAGCTCGTTGAGGAACGCCGACTGACGCGCCAGTGCGTCGCGGATCTCCTCGATGACCCGACGGAAGACCGGGTTGCGGGAGGCCTCGGCCACCGCCAGGTGGAAGACGGTGTCCAGGGCGACCCACGCGGTGGTGTCGGTCTCCCGCTCCATCCGGTCGAGCAGGTGGGCCAGCTGGTCCAGGTCCTCCGGGGTGCGGCGCAGCGCCGCGTACCCGGCGACCGGGATCTCGACGTGCCGGCGCACCTCCAGCAGGTCGCTGGCCGCGTAGTCGCCGAAGGTCGGGTCCTCGACCGTGTTCGCCACGACGAAGGTGCCCTTGCCGGTCTTCGAGACGGTCAGGCCCATGGCCTGGAGCGCCCGGAGCGCCTCCCGCAGCACGGGCCGGCTGACCTCCAGGGTCCGGCACAGCTCCGCTTCGGAGGGGAGCTTGTCCCCCACGACGTACTCGCCGCGCTCGATGGCGCTGCGCAGGTGGCCGAACACTGCTTCCATCGCGCTCACGCGCCGGGGGGCCGACCCTGCTGTCTGGCTGTCTGACAGGTTCACAGGGCGATCCTGGGGCTTGCGGCCGGAGGGTGTCAAGATGTTGAGAGCGCTCACATGAGAACGCTCACAAGTCCGCCGGTGCCCCACGGCTCACGCGCGCCGGGCACCTCGGGCCTTCGCTCAGCGGGCGATCGGCAGGACGGACGTGGGCTCGGTGACCACCAGGGGCTCCCCGGCCGGGCTCAGCCGGCCGGTGGACGGGTCGCGATGGAAGGCCGTGACCGTGTCGGAGCGCTGATTGGCGCAGAAGAGCAGCCGGCCGTCCGGGGTGAGTGCGATGTCGCGCGGCCAAGTCCCGCCGCAGGGAACGGCGGTGAGCAGCTCCACGGAGGCGCCGTCATCGCGGACGGCGTGGACCGAGATCGCGTCGTCGCCGCGGTTGGTCGTGTAGAGGAAGCCGCCGTCGCCGGACAACCGGACAGCGGCGGCGGAGTTGGCGTTCGGCGCGCCCGGATCCTGCCGGGTCTCGACCTCGGCGAACGGTTCGAGGCGGCCGGAGAGCGCGTCCCAGGTGCACACCGTGAGGGTGGAGGAGAGCTCGTTCAGGACGTAGGCGTACCGGGCCGACGGGTGGAACACGAGGTGCCGGGGGCCCCTGCCCGGCGGCAGTTGCACCGTCCGGTGGGCGCTGAGCGGGCCGCTGTCCGGATCGAAGGCGTAGACGTACACCCGGTCGGTACCGAGATCGGTGCACAGCAGGAACCGCCCGTCCGGCGACGGGGCCGCCATGTGGGCGTGCGGGGAGGTGAGCAGGTCCCCGGAGGCCTCCCGGCCCGGGTGCCGAATGGTCTGCACCGGCTCGGCGGTGGCGACCGTGCCGTCGGCGCCGGTGGGGACGACCGAGAGGACGCCGTCGCCGTAGTGGGCCACGAAGACGTGCGAACCGCTGGGGTGGACCGCGAGGTGGCACGGGCCCGCACCACCGCTGGCAGCGGCGGCGGGCGGCCCCTCGCCCTCGGCCCCGGAGTCCGTCCGGAGGGAGACGACCCGTCCGACCGCCTGTTCCAGGACGGTGTGGACGACGGCGCGTGTCGGGTCGACGGCCGCATAGGAGGGGTGGTCGAGCGGCAGTGTGTGGAGGAGGCTCATGGCGCCGGTGCCGTCGTAGCCGACCGTGCACAGCCCCGCGCCGGAAGCGTCGGCCGGGGCGGCGCTGCCGATGACCAGCAGTCCGCCGGGCGACGTGGTCGAAGGATGGTTCACGAAGGCCTGCTCTCTGCTCTGTGCCGCTGCTCTGTGCCCTCTGCCCTCTGCTCTCTGCCCTCTGCTCTCTGCTCTCTGCTCTCTGCTCTCCGGGTGGCATCGTCTCGGTGGCAGCGGGGCCGTGAGGTGGGGCGGGAAGTGCCGAAGTCTATCCGGCGCCCGAACGCCGGCACACCCGTCGAGCGGATGGTGCGGCGCGGCAACTGGACTTTCCGATCTGCCGTTTGACGGCCCCGTGGCAGGGCGGGCGCCGTCCCGGCTCCCGCGTCCGTCATCGCAAGCGCCGCCCGAGCCGGTGACGCCCCTGCGCCCAGCGCTTGTGATGATGGAGGCGTCAACCCGGGTCGTCGGCATCACCGCAGGTGAACGGCCGTGTGCTGACCGTCGAGGTCAGCGGTCGGGCGCGGACGGACGACCCGGCGTTGACACGGTTGCGCTCGGCCGCCGACGCACCTTCGTCCCGGCTCCCCGACGAACGGACCGGCAGGTGCGTACCCCCACGAGCCCTGAGCAGCCGGCCCCGCCCACCCCGGTCCCCTGGAGCGCTCCCCCATGTCCCTGCTCGCTCATCCCGCCCGTGTCCTCACCCCGGCCGCCCCTGTCCTCACCCCGGCCGCCACGGCCCTCGGCACGCCCCCCGAGCCGAGCCGCCCGGTCGTTCCGGCCGCCCCGGCACCCCGATTGACCAGCACCGTCGCCAAGGAGTACGTCCACCGGGCCTGCCACGCCGAGGTCTTCATCACCGGCAGCGAGCCGCTCGGCGACACCGCGTTCACCGTCACCGCCCAGTGGCCGCGGGCGCACACCTTCTTCAGCACCCCGGACGGGACCCGGTACGACCCGATGCTCGCCGCCGAAACGGTTCGCCAAGCCGGGCTCTATCTCGCCCACAGCCGGTACGACATCCCGCTCGACCACCGATTCCTGATGTGGAACCTCGACTACACCGCCCGCGCCCACCGGCTGTCCATCGGGGCGACACCCACCGACCTCACCATCGAGGCCAGGCTCCTCCCCCGGCCCCGGCGCACCCGCAGCACGATCGACTTCACCTTCACCGCAACCGTCCGCCGCGGCCCCCACCTGGCCGCGACCGGCGAGGCCCGCTTCACCACCGTGCCGGACTCCACCTACCGCCGGCTGCGCGGCGCGCGCCCCGCGAGCGGCCGGATACCGGTCGCGGCTGCGGCGGGCGACGACCGGCGCCTGCCACCGGCCCTGGTCGGCCGGGCCCGGCCCTGCGACGTCGTCCTGACCCCGACCGGCACCCCCGGCACCTGGTACCTCACCCCCGACCTCCGGCACCCGATCCTGTTCGACCACGCCGGCGACCACATACCCGGCATGGTGCTGCTGGAGGCCGCCCGCCAGGCCGCCAACGCCCTCACCGCCCCGGTCACCGTCACCCCGGCCGCCGCGGCCACCACCTTCCACCGCTACGCCGAGCACGACGCGCCCACCACCGTCACCGCCCGGCACACCCCCGGTGAGGACCCGGACGCCCTGACCACCACCGTGACCGGGCACCAGCACGGCGAACCGATCTTCACCACGATCCTCACCGGCCGACCCGACCGGCCCTGACCCGCAGGCCCTCGGCCCTGGCCCGCAGGCCCCGGCGCGGCCCGTCCGGCCCGTCCGACTGCGGGTCGGACGGGCCGGACAGGCCTGCTCCTACGGGCCGACTGTTCGTCAACTCCCTTGGGAGACAGTGCTTCCGAGTCGGCCGAGCGAGCGGTCGGGGAGGACGAGGAGGAAGAGCAGGGCCGCACCGCCGAACATGAACAGCGCGAGGTGGTGCAGCCCGGCCGTGGTGGCGCCGTGCGGGAAGAAGGCCGCGTTGGCGGCCGAGGCGGCCATCGCCCCGAGGTACATGAAGGTCCGCAACAGCCCGGCCGCGGAGGCGATGGCGGCCGGGTCGGCCTGGTGGTAGAGCGCGGTCTGGTTGCCGAGGCCGATCAGCCCCTGCGGAATGCCCGCCAGCACCCCGACGGCGATCAGCAGCACCGGAGGACTCGCCGAGCCCGCCGTCAACAGGGCCGCGCAGGCGGCCATCTGGACCACCGCGCCGACCACCAGCTTTCCGCGCACCGCCGCACGGCGACCGGTCACACCGGAGACCGTGAGGGCGGTGAGCGAGAGCGGGAGCAGCACCAGCCCGGCGGAGGCGGCACTCAGACCCCGCCCCTGCTCCAGCCACTGGGTGTAGCCGTAGAGGAAGGCGTAACTCGCCGTGTAGCCGAGCACCTGGCGCAGGTAGGTGGCGATCAACGGACGGTTGCCGGCCAGGGCCCGCAGGTCGATGAACGGGCTGCGGGCCCTGGTCTCCCGGAGCACGAATCCGACACCGGCCAGGATCGCGAGCACCGGCAGGTACCAGCGCTCCGCCCCGGGCCGCATCACGAACAGCATCAGCGCCAGCAGGAGGACGGCGAACAGGGCGATCCCGGACCGGTCCAACCGCTCCCCGGCGTCCCGGCGCGGGGCGGCGGCGGGCAACCGGGCGGCCCCGAGTACCAGACAGGCCAGCGACAGCGGGACGTTGACCGCGAAGATCGCCCGCCAGCCGCCCAACCCGATCAGCAGGCCGCCGAGCGTCGGCCCGATCACGGCGATGGTCTGGTTGGCGACGGCGAGCGCCGTCAGCACCCCGGTGGGGCTGTCCCGCCCGGTCCGCTCGGCCTCGCTGCGGGTGAGGTGCATCGCGGCCGGATACGCGGCGGAGGTACCGATCCCGAGCAGCACCCGGGCGACGACCAGCACTCCGAGGGTGGGCGCGAGCACGCCCACCAGTCCGGCCAGGCCGACCAGCGCTGTCCCGGCCAGGTAGAGCCGGCGCGGCCCGTAGGTGTCCACCAGCCGGCCGATCACCGGCTGGCCGACGGCGGTCGCGAGGTAGAGCCCACTCACCAGCCAGGCCGTCTCGGCGGGCGGCGCCCCGAAGGCCGTGCCGACGGGCACCAGGGCCACCGCGATCATCGAGGAGTTGATCGGATTGAGCACCGAGCCCAGCACCATCGGGGCGAGCAGTCGGCGGTTGAAGCCGTCGCCGGGCCCGGCCGGCCCGTCGGCCCCGGTGGGCGCTCCTGCCCGAGCCGAGGCCGACGGCTCCGCCGCCCGCTCCGTGCCCTGGCGCCGGGAGCGGAGCCGCGCCAGCAACGTCGACGGGCCGGTCATCGCCGGTTCAGCCGGTCCAGCAGGGGCAGCGCCGCCAGCACGGTGGCGCGCTCGGCCTCGGTGAGCTCCTGCTGCAGCGCCTGGGCCAGCCACTCCTCACGGGCCCGGCGGCTGTCCGCGATCCACTCCAGCCCGGTCACGCTCAGGTCCACGACCTGGCGGCGCCCGTCCTCGGGGTCGGGACGGCGGGCGATCAGCCCGTGCGCCTCCAGCGCGGCCAGTGTCGCGGCCATCGACTGCGGCCGGACCCGCTCCGCGGCGGCCAGCGCGCTCGCGGAGGCCGGCCCGTCGGTGATCAGGCGGTTGAGCACCGCGGTCTGGGAGGGGGTGAGGCCGGTGGTGCCCTGCCCCTTCTCCTTGAGGGTCCGGCGCAGCCGGCTGAACACGGCCCGGAGCTCCCGGGCGGCCAGCGCGGCCGTGTCGACGGGGAGCTCCGGAACGGCCGGGGGCTCCGGAACGGCTGGGGCGGTTCGTTTCTCGGTCACCACTCCACGGTAATTTCATCAGTCCAAACTGTCCAGCCTTGCTGTAGATATTGTTCCGCACCCGGCCCCACCGTCCACCCGGACGGTCCGGATAATGGCGTCATGATCGACAAGCAGCTCCGCGTCGTCCTCGCCGAGGACTCGGTGATCCTCCGCGAGGGGATGGTCGAGCTCCTGACCGCCCGCGGGTGCGCGGTGGTCGCCACCGCCGGTACGGCCCCGGAACTGGTCGCCGCCGTCACCGAGCACCGGCCGGACGTGGCCGTGGTGGACATCCGGATGCCGCCCACCCACACCGACGAGGGGATCCGGGCCGCGGTCGAGATCCGGGCCACCGCACCCGGGGTCGGCATCCTGGTCTTCTCCCAGCACGTGGAAACCGCCTGGGCCGCCCGGCTGTTGGCTGACGGCGCCGCCGGCATCGGCTACCTGCTCAAGGAACGGGTGGCCCGCACCTCCGAGTTCGTGGACGCGCTGCACCGGGTCGCCGCGGGCGGCACGGCGCTCGACCCGGAGATCGTCAACGGGCTGATGCACGGCGGACGGCGCAACCGGGTGGACTCGCTCACCCCCCGCGAGCGCGAGGTGCTGGAGCTGATGGCCCAGGGCCACTCCAACCGCTCGATCGCGGGACGGCTGGTGGTCTCCGAGCGCGCCGTGGAGAAGCACGTGGCCGCCGTGTTCGGCAAGTTCGACCTGCCCGCGACGGACGCGGACAACCGCCGGGTCAAGGCCGTCCTGGCCTACCTCGCGGAGACCGGGGCCTGAGCTGCCCGGCCTTCCGCCCGGCACACCGCCGGACGCGCCGCCCGTCCCACCGCCCGACGGGCGGCCTCACAGCCTGCTCGGCAGCTCCGCGGTGACCACCGTCGGCCCACCGGGCGGGCTGTCCACCCGCAGCCTCCCGTCCACCGCCGCGAGGCGCTCGGCCAGCCCGGCCAGCCCCGTCCCCGCACCGATCCCGGCGCCCCCGCGCCCGTCGTCGCGGACCGTCAGCCGGACCCTGCCGTCGCCCGCACTCACCGTCAACTCGACCGCCCGGGCCCCGCTGTGCTTGGCCACGTTGGTGAGCAGTTCGGCCGCGCAGAAGTAGACCGCGCGCTCGATCACCTCCGTCGGCCGCTCCCGCAGGTCCAGCCGGAGCGTCACCGGCACCGGCGAGGTGGCGGTCAGCGCGGGCAGTGCCTCGGCCAGGCCGCCGTCCAACGCCACCGGGTGGATGCCCCGGGTCAGGCGGCGCAGCCCGGTGATGGTGTCGTCGGTCTGCCCGCGCGCCCGGTCGACCAGGGTGCGCAGCCGCCCGAGGTCGGCACCGACACCGGCACCGCTCCCCGCCCCGGCCCCGGATGCCTCCGGATCACCGAGGGCGTCGTCCGCCAGCGAGAGGGTGATGGCGAGCGCGACCAACTGCGCCTGGGTGCCGTCGTGCAGGTCGCGTTCGAGCCGCCGCAGCCGGTCCGTGTTCTCGGCGAGCAGGGTGGCGCGGGCGTGCTCCAGCTCGCGCACCCGCTGCTGCGAGCGCACCGGTCCGAGCAGCGCCCGGGCCAGCGCGCGGTTGGCCCGGCTCAGGGCCCGCAGTACGGCCGGTACGGCGGCCAGCACCGCGAGGCCCACCGGCGGCCCGGCGAGGTCCAGCCAGTCGACCGGTCGCGGCCCGGGCTCCAACAGCCGTACCCAGAGCGGAAAGCCCGCCAGCCACACCGAGCTGAGCGGCAGTCCGACCACGGTCAGAAAGCCGAGCACGCCGAGCGGCAGCCGGAGCAGCAGGTAGAGCAGCGCCCGCCAGGCGACCGGGTCGGTCAGTACGGCCCGCCCCCGGGCCAGCAGCCCCGAGGGGCGCGCCGACGCCGGTGGCGCGGCCACCCGTTCGCCCAACAGCCGCCCGACCAGCCGCCGGTGCAACCCGCCGATCCCGCGTGCCCCGGCCAGGGCGGCCGCGACGAACGGCAGCCCCAGGACGGTGAGCGAGAGCAGCGCGCCCGCGTAGAGCACGGCCACCGCGTAGACGCCGCCCAGCACTCCGAGCGGCAGTCCGAGGACGGCGAACGCCACCTCACCGCCCCGCACCGACATTCCGCGCCGCCACCGAGTCACCACGTGCCCCACCGTTCACCGATCAACCGACCCCCAGCATCCCTCAGCCGCCACCGGATCCGCCGCACGCCCGGACCCTCCCTCACCGCAGGCCACCTCACGGCCCCGAACCTCCTCTCACCTCCGCAGTTCTCATCCGCCTCATCCGCCCTCATGCCTCCTCAGCCGTCCTCGGTCGTCCGAAGCCGTCCCCGGTCGTCCGAAGCCGTCCTCGATCGCCCGCAACCGTCCCTCTCCCCGCTCACCCCCGCTCACCCCCGCTCACCGCCCACCTCCTCCACCGCGCGCCCGCCGATCGCCCAGAGTCCGGTGCCCACGATCCCCGGTACCGTCAGCACCGCCGCGCCCGCCACCACCCAGCCGCAGGCGGCCCCCGGCACCACCGGCAGCAGCGACCCGGTGACCGCCCGACTGAACGCCCCGGTCGCCGCGGCCGCCACCGCCGCGCCGAGCAGCACGCCCACCGCCGTGGTCAGGACGGCCTCGACGAGGAGCATCCGCAGCAGCTGCCGCCGCGTCGCCCCGACCAGCCGGAGCAGCGCGAACTCGCGCCGGCGGTCGGCGGTCAGCGCGACCAGGGTGTTGACCGTGGACACCGCCGCGAAGCCGGCCAGCAGGCCCAGCTCCGCCTGCCGCAGCCAGACGTCGCTGGCCTTGGTGACGCTGGTCGTGGCCCCCGTCGCCAGGGCCGCCCGCTCCGCCGTGCCGGTCATGATCAGCATGGTGGCCGAGAGCCCCACCAGCAGCGCGACCGGGACCACCGCCGAGGAGAGCCGGACCGCGTAGCCGCGCAGGTTGGCGTCCGCCAGCCAGCCGACCCGGGGCAGCAGCGCCCGGACCGGGGCACCGAGCACCGCCACCGGCAGCCGGGCCAGCACCGGCCCCAGCAGGGCGACCGCGACCAGCAGCACCAGAGCGCCGAGCAGGGCCGCCTGCCCCGCCTTGTCCAGTTGCTCGGCCGGTCGGCTGCCGGCCAGCCGCAGCAGCAGGCCGCCGCCCACCAGCACCGCCCCGCCGACCAGCAGCCGCACCACGCCCGTCCACCGTTGCCCGACCGCGCTGTCGGTCAGCGCGGCCGCCGGGGCGGGCCGGGTGATCCGCCGGACCGTGAGCCCGGTGGCTGCCAGGCCGACCAGCAGCGCGACCGCGAGCGCGATCAGCACCGGCACCGGTGTCCCGGGTATCCGCAGCCCGGGTGCGGCCATCCCGCGCCGCTGCAGCGCGGCGAGGAAGGCCCGGGCGGCGAAGTGGCCCACCGCACCGCCCGGAACGGCCGCCGCCAGCACCGTCGCCGTGACCTGGAGGCGCACCAGCCGCCGGATCTGGCGGGGCGTCGCCGCGACCGTGCGCAGCAGGGCGAGGTCGCGGTGCTGCTGGCGGAGGGTGAACCCGAGCGCGTTCACCACCACGAACAGCGCGACCAGGACGGCGATCTCGCCGAAGGCCCCGGCGATCACCAGCAGCCCGGGCCCGGTCACCGCCGCCCGCGCCACCGGGGCCGGCGCCGTGACCTGGGCGGCGACCAGGGAACCGAACAGCGTCACCGCCGCCACCGCCAGGAACAGCGCCGCCGCGAGCCCGGCGAAGGCCGCCGGCCGACGCCTGATCTGACCGACCGCCAGGGTCGGCACGGAACCGCCACGCATCGCCCTCACCCGCCCAACCTGCTGAGCCGCTCGCCGACCTGCGCCGCCGTCGGCCGGTCCAGTTCGTCCACCAGCAGGCCGTCCGCCAGCAGCAGCACCCGGTCCGCGTAGCCGGCGGCCACCGGATCATGGGTGACCATCACGCACGTCCGCCCGTCCTCGTCCACGCCCGCGCGCAGCAAGTCCAGGACGTCGCGCCCGGTCGCCCGGTCCAACGCGCCGGTGGGCTCGTCGGCGAACAGCACCTCGGGCCGGGCGGCCAGCGCGCGGGCGATGGCCACCCGCTGCTGCTGGCCGCCGGACAGTCGGCCCGGCCGGTCCCGCTCCCGCCCGGCCAGCCCGACCCGGGCCAGCGCCTCCCGCACCCGGGCCCGCTCCGGCGGGTGCCCGGCCAGCCGCCCGGGCAGCTCGACGTTCTGCGCGACCGTCATCGCGGGCATCAGGTTGAAGGCCTGGAAGACGAACCCCACCCTGGTGCGCCGCAGCTCGGCGAGCCGCCGTTCGGGCAGGCCGGACACCTCCGTACCGCCCCAGCGGACGGAGCCCCGGGTGGGGCGGTCCATCCCGGCCAGGCAGTGCAGCAGGGTGGTCTTGCCGGAGCCCGAAGGCCCCATCACCGCCGTGAACGTGCCCGGCGCGAAGGCCACGGACACCCCTCGCAGCGCCCGGACGGCGGCCGCGCCGCGCCCGTACTCGCGGTGCAGCCCCTCGCCACTGAGCGCCGCCTCCGTCACCCCGCCGTGCGCCGCCCGGTCGGCGGCTGTCGTGATCCCGTTCATGCCCCCAATCCTGGACATCCGGGACGACCGGGTCGATTGTGCTGGCACCCCAATCCGGGGTTCGGAAAACCGAACCCCGCAGGTGGTGCTACGCCCCCTATGCCCCCTATGCCCCTTGCGCCTCCTCGGGCCCGCGACGTGTCCGCCAGGCCCAGGTCGCGTCGGCCCGATGGTCGTTCCGGTACTCGTGCCAGGGGACGGCCCCGACCCGCTCGACTGCCTCCGAGCCGGAGCAGGCAGGCGGTGACCTCCGCCGGGAAGGGCTGCCCGCCGACCCCAGGCAGAGCGTCACCAGGGTGCGCACCTCCCGCGCCGGGTGGTCGGCGTGGCGCAGCGCCAGGCCTTCCATCCCCCCGGGGTGGTCGCGCATCAGCAGCGCCTGGAGGACCTCCGCGAGCACCTCGCCGTCGGTCTCCTCCGCCGTCCAGGCGGCGAGCAGCTCGTCCTCCTCCTCGAAGGAGGGGAACGGGGCCGGCCGCACCGTCCGGTTGGTCGCCAGGAAGGAGACCACGAACCGGCGGTGGCGCGGGGTCCGGGTGCCGGCGGTGCGCCATCACCGCCTCCCAGGTCGGCCTGCCGGGCCGCTGCGCGAAAACGTGGCGGCACACCGCCCCGTCGACGTGGAGGACGTCGGGCTGCCGCACGGCCCTGGCCACCAGCTCGTCGACCGGCGTGACGATCCGGAAGCTCCACTCCAGCTCCGTCAGCACGGCCCCGTGCCCGGCCCGGACGGTGAGCCCCGTGGGCCACCGCGTGGTCGAAGCCGGCCACTGCCGCGCACAGCACCGGCAACCCGTCCCCACCCCGCGCGTCGGGGTCGGCCCCGGCGCCGAGCGCCGCCCGCACCGCCTCCGCCTCCGCCTCCGCCTCCCCGCACCGACCCTAGCCCGGCCCGCGCTCCGTGACGCCCGCCACGGCGGAACGGACTCCCGTCGGCGGACCCGACGAGGAATCATGATCGGGTGACCATCGACCTGCTGCCCGGCCGAGGCGTCCGCCTGCCGGCCCCGCTGCCCGAACTGCGCTTCGGCCTCGGCGAGGAGGCCGTGCGCGCGCTGCTGGCCCCGCACGGCGAGCTGCTGCCAGACGGGGTGCACCCGACCTTCGTCTGCGGCACCAGCTGGGCCCTCGGCTTCGGACTCCCCGGGGTGGGCGTCACGCTGTCCGGGGGCGAGGACGGGCGGCCTGGAGGGGGTCTCGGTGGGCCTGAACCGGTACGACGACCGGCCCGCCTGCCCGGTCGGCTACCTCGGGATCGACGTTTTCGGCTGGCCTGCCCGGGAGTTGGCCGAAGCTCTGCGCGCCCAGGGCCTGCCGGTACCGGACCCTGAGCACGGCACGCTGCGCCACCACGAGCTCTACCTCCACGCGAGCACCGGCCGCCCGCCCCGCCCGGCCCCCGGCCGCAAGGCCCGCCACGAGGCGCCCTACCACTTCGACTTCGTCTCCCTCCACCGCACCACCGCCACCGAGGCCGCCCGATGAACTCCCCGGAGTCGACCCCCGCCCCCCGAACACCCCGCTCAGGCACCGGTCTCCAACCCCTCCCACCCCACGAAGGAGTCAGCATGACCACCACCCCCCTCACTGTCGCCGTCCTCGGCCCCGGTGGCGTCGGCGGCCTGATCGCCGGGCTGCTCGCGCGCGACGGCCACCGCGTGATCTGCCTGGCCGGTGAGCGGACCGCAGCCGTCCTGGCCCGGGACGGACTGCACGTGCGCAGCACCCAGTTCGGCGAGTTCACCGCCCGGGTCGAGGCCGCGACCGAGCTCGGCGAGCCGGTCGACGCCGCCTTCGTGACCGTCAAGGAGACGGCCCTGACCGCCGCACTCGACCGGATGCCGCCGCAGTCGCTCGGCACCGGCATCGTGGTGCCGCTGCTCAACGGCCTGGACCACATGTCGCTGCTGCGCGGGCGCTACCCGGCCGGGCAGGTGGTGGCCGGCACGATCCGGGTCGAGGCCACCCGTACCGCGCCGGGCCGGATCGAGCACACCAGCCCGTTCGCGGCCGTGGAACTCTCCGGTCCGGTGCCGGAGTTCGCCGAGCGGCTGCGGCACACCGGGCTGGACGTCACGCTGCGCAAGGACGAGACCGCGATGCTCTGGAGCAAGCTCTCCTTCCTCGCCCCGTTCGCCCTGCTGACCACCCGGTACGCCGACGGCATCGGCGTGGTGCGTGCCGAGCACCGGGACGAACTGCTCGCCGTCCTGGACGAGATCGCCGCCGTCGCGAACGCGGTCGGCGCCCCGGCGGACGCGCGGGCGCTGCTCGCCGCCTTCGACCGGGTCCCCGCCGGGATGAGGTCCTCGATGCAGCGGGATGTCGAGGCGGGCCGGCCCACCGAGCTCGACGCCATCGGCGGCGCGGTGCTGCGGGCCGCCGAGGCCCACTCCGTCCCCACCCCGACCATCGCCCGGCTGGTGCGCGAGCTCTCCTAGCGGGTACGCAACGCCTCGAAACGCCTCGAACTCCCGTCGTCGAAGCGCCGTGTGGGCCGACGACGGGCGTGAGAGACCTCACGGTCGGCCCCGGTTGTGGGGCGCTCCGGCACAGGAGTAGAACTCGTCAGGTGACATCACCCGACCGCCGCACCGCTCCCGCGCGGAGCCACGTCAAGGAGTTCCTGCGCTCCCACGAGGCCGACCGGATCCCGCACCCGGGCGGCACCCTGCTGGACCACCTGACCCGGGTGGCGGCCCGGTTGGCCGACTGGGGCACCGATTCCGCCGTCCAGGTGGCCGGGCTCTGCCACGCCGCGTACGGGACCGACGGGTTCGACGGCGCCCTGCTCACCCTGGACGAACGGGCCACCCTGGTCGACCTCCTGGGCGACCGCGCCGAGGCGGTCGTCTACCTGTACGCCAGCTGCGACCGGTCCGCCGTCTACCCGCGCCTGGGCCGGGACGAAGCGCCGCTGTTCCACGACCGGTTCACCGGCGAGGACCACACCCCGCCGGAAGAGGACCTGCGGGCCTTCCTCGCCATCACGGCCGCCAACGAGCTCGACGTGTTCGTCCACAACGCCGAGCTGGCCGCCCGCTACGGGCCCGGCCTGTACGAACTCCTGTCCCGCAGCCGCACCTTGCTCCCGCCGACCGCGTGGCGGGACTGGCAGGACTGGCAGGACCGGTTCCACCGGCAGAACCGCCCGGATTGACGGTCCGTCAATCCCTCATCTACAGTCGCCCCTTCCCCGACCGTTCACCCGTCGCACCGGAACCGCCGCGCGAGCACCGGGCGTTCTAGAACGCGGGAGGGATACAGACATGACGAAGAAGCCGTACCGCCTGGCCGCCACCGCGCTCGTTCTGCTCGTGGCGGCCCCCTTGTTCACCGCGTGCAAGAACGCCGACCAGGCCCTCGACTGCGGAAAACGGGCGATCAGTCTCACCGGTGACGTCCAGGACCTCACCGACTCCGCGCTCAACGTCGGCCAGATCACCGACGAGAGCCGGCGCAAACACACCAGCGCGGCCCTCAAGAAGATCGTCGAGGACGTCAGGAAGATCCGCCAGGACGGCGACGGCAAGGTGGACGCGGCGGCCGACAAGCTGTCCAAGGCCGTGGACAAGGCCCAAACCGCCGTCTCCAAGGGCACGGAGCCCGACTTCGGGCCGATCGGCGACGCCGCCGGCGAGCTGACCAAGGCCTGCGCCGGAGCCTGACCCCCGCACAGCCCGCCACCCGGACCGGGGGCGCCGAACCACCGGGCGCTCCCGGCACCCGCACCGCCCGAGCACCCTGGGCCCCCGGAGCCCCCATCCCGGAGCCCCCCGGCCTGTCGCCACCGCCCCGAGGCCCGCAACCGGTAGGAATGGGCACCGGACCGAACCGCACCCCGGAGGCACCGGTGAACCATCCGATCCTCGACCAGATCCGCCACCTGCGCGCCGAGTTGGCCCCCGGCGACACCGCGCCCGCCCTGGTCACCGCACTCGCCGACGGCACCGCCCCGCTCTCCGCGGTGGCCGAACTCGCCGCCCAGCAACAGCGGATCATCACCTCGGACCGGCGCAGCCTGCTGCTCCTCGCCACCCGCTGCGCCGACCGGCCGCTCGGCGCCTGGTTCGTCACCCTCGCCGAGGGCGAGAGCGCCGCGCTGCGCACCCTGCCCGCCCTCGCCGCGACCTGCGGCCTGGACCGCCGGGCGGTCGCCGCCCGGGTGCCGCTGCCCGGCTGCCAGGCCTATCCGTCCTACCTCGCCTGGCTCGCCCTGAACGCCCCACCGCCGGCCGCGGCCACCGCCCTGGTGGCCAACTTCGCCGCCTGGGGCGGCTACTGCGCCACCATCGCCGCGGCGCTGCGCCGCCACCACGGCTTCTCCGACGAGGCCTGCGCCTTCTTCGACTTCTTCGCCCAGCCGGCACCCGAACTGGAGCAACAGGCCGCCGACGCCCTCGGACCGGACCCACTGGACGACCGCACGCTGACGGCCGCCCGGGAGTACGGCCTGCTGCTCCAGGCCTACGAGCACCTGTTCTGGGACACCCTCGGCGGGTGACTCACGCCTGCCAGTGCGGATTTCCGCTGACCACCCGGCAGTAGATCATCAGCCCGGTCCGCATCGTGGGCGCCCCGACCCAGGTCGTCGTTCCGGCAGAACTGCGCGGATACTGGAGGAGCGTGCCGCCAGGGAGGCGGCGGGGCCTGACCCGTCCTCATCTCCATGTGGACGTCTTCGCAGCACGACGCCCCGATGCAGCCCGCGAAGGGCATACATCGGGGCGGGCTTGATGAATCAGGCGTCTCGCAGTGTCCCCGCCTCCATCGCCCGGCGGAGCGACAGCGGCCGCATGTCCGTCCACACCTCCTTGATGTACGCCAGGCATTCCTGCTTGTTGCCGGACTTACCGGCGTCCCGCCAGCCCGCCGCGATTTCCTTGCCCGCCGGCCAGATGGAGTACTGCTCTTCGTGGTTGATGACGACCGTGTAGATCGTCGTGTCTTCATCCTCGGTGGACATTCCGAACTCCTTATGTCTGGTACTCGGTGCCGCTGGCGAGCATGCCCCCCTGTGATCGCCAGGCATGGCACAGGTCATTCGATCGGGTGGTTCCATCGCCGATGGTCGAGGGCCCACGAGCCGGAGCTCTAGCCAGCCGCCACTACCGCGAGCACGAAGGTGTCGCCCGTGGTGATGCCCGTGGTGTCCAGATCGATGTCGAGCTCAGCCTCCACCACGGCCGCGACCCTGCGGATGCGGTCCGCGTTGAGACCCATCGCGGCGAGACGGGCCTCAAGCTGGACCGCCTCCAGCGGGATCTTCAGTTCCCTGGCAAGGGCCGCCTTCACGGTCGTGACTGCCCTGTCGTAAGCGATGTCTCCCATGGCCGACAGCGTAGGGTTCCGGTCCTCTCGCCGACCGAAAGTCCCGAGGACATGACCTGATCGAGTGAGTCGACTCCGGTCGGCCCACGTCCCGAAGGAAGGCCGCCTGGGAGGTGACGTTCTGACAGTCACTACGAGCCTTTTCGCATGCTCGCGACTCACGCCTGCCAGTGCGGCTTTCCGCTGACCATCCGGCAGTAGATCATCCGCCCGTTCGCGTCGTGGGTGCTCCGGCCCAGGTCGTCGTTGCGGCAGAACTGCCCGGCCGCGTAGCAGTTGCCCGCATTGGAGCGGATCTCGCACTCGGTGCCGCCCGCCGCCTGGGTGTGCTGCGGCTGCGGGTCGTTCGGCGGCTGGGCGGTGGTCACCTTGGGCTGCGGCTTGGCGGACGGCGTCTGCGGGTGCGCGGCGGGCGGGGCGGACGGCGGCGGGGCGGACGCGACGGGCGGCGCCGAGGGGGTGACCACCGGCGGCGCCGGGACCGTCGGGCTCGCGGGCGCGGCCGGGGTCGGCGCGGCGGCGCTCGGCGTGGCCGCGACGCTCGGGGAGGAGGTCGGCGTGGTGTCCGCCGCCGACGGGTCGCAACCGGTCAGCGCCAGACCGACGGTGAGGACGAGTCCGGCGAATCCCGCCAGGCCGGCCGTCCTGCGACGCCCGGATATCGGTGAAGCCATGAAGAGGGAACGCTCCGTTCCGTGGGTCCGTACGGGTGAGGCGTGCGATTCAAGCAGAACCCGCACACGCCGTGAGCACGATTTCCCCACTCGTTGGCGGATCGAGATCTTCCGACCACCCGACGCGGCCACCCGACGCAACCACCCGACGCGACCGGCCACCGCCCCGCACCCCCGCAGGGGTATAGCACCGGAGCGCGGGGCGTTACGACATGTTCCGAACATGCCAATCAGCTCGCTACGGTTCCGGCAACCCCCACGCCGAACGAGGAGACCCCATGCTCCGGATCCGTGCGCTCGCCGTCGCCGCAGCCTTCGCGACCGTCGCGCTCACCGCAGCACCCGCCGTCAGCGCCCCCGCTGACGACCCGTCCATAGCCGCCGCCCTGGCCGCCGCCCCCACCCGCACCGCGGCCGTACCGACCCCCCTGCTGCACGCGATGCAGCGCGACCTCGGGCTCGCCCCGCAGGCCGCCGCCGACCGGATCGCCCGCGAGGGCCGCGCCACCGCCGTCCAGCGCGCCCTCACCCAGGCGCTCGGCGACCGCTGGGCCGGCGCCTGGATCGACGGACCGCAGGCCGAGCTGGTGGTCGCCACCACCGACGCCTCCGCCGCCCGGACCATCACCGCCCACGGCGGCCGGGCCACCGTCGTCCGGCATTCGCTGGCGTCCCTGGACCGGGCCAAGGACGCGCTCGACCGGGCCTCCCGGGCCGCCGCCCCGGACGCCACCCCGCTCTGGTACGTCGACGTCCGCTCCAACACCGTCGTGGTGCGGTCCGCCGACGACGCCCGCACCGGGGCCTTCCTGGACCGGGCCGGGGTGGACCGCTCCCTGGTCCGGGTCGAGCGGGCCACCGCCGCACCCCGGCCGCTCGCCGACCTGCACGGCGGGGACGCGTACTACATCGACGACGCCGCCCGCTGCTCGATCGGCTTCCCGGTCACCCAGAACGGCCAGCCCGGCTTCGTCAGCGCCGGCCACTGCGGCCAGCCCGGCTCCAACGCCACGGCCTCCGACGGCAGTTCGATCGGCACCTTCCAGGGCTCGACCTTCCCGGGCAACGACTACTCCTGGGTGGCGGCCGGATCCGACTGGACGGCCCAGC
Organism: Kitasatospora sp. NPDC029367; assembly: GCF_055569135.1. Classification (NCBI taxonomy): domain Bacteria; kingdom Bacillati; phylum Actinomycetota; class Actinomycetes; order Kitasatosporales; family Streptomycetaceae; genus Kitasatospora; species Kitasatospora sp. NPDC029367. The sequence goes on along the minus strand of NZ_JBVHYH010000051.1, from coordinate 33,193 downwards.
CGCAGGTGAACGACTACGCCGGCGGCGCGGTCACGGTGGGCGGCTCGTCCGAGCAGACGGTCGGTGGCTCGGTCTGCCGCTCCGGTTCCACCACCGGCTGGCACTGCGGCACCGTCCAGGAGCTGGGCGCCACCGTCAACTACCAGGAGGGCAGCGTCTACGGCCTCACCCGCACCGACGTCTGCGCCGAACCGGGCGACTCCGGCGGTTCGTTCATCTCCGGCGACCAGGCCCAAGGCGTGACCTCCGGCGGCTCCGGCGACTGCACCTCCGGGGGCGAGACCTACTTCCAGCCGGTCAACCCGATCCTCAGCACCTACGGCCTGACCCTGGCCACCGGCTGACCCGCCCGGGGCCGGCGGGTTCCACCGCACCCACCGGCCCCGGCCTCACAGCCGCCACCGCGCAACCCCCGCCTCACAGCGCCCACCTCACGGCCCCCGCCCTCACAGCTCCCGCCCTCACAGCTCCCGCCCTCACAGCTCCGCCGTCCGGCGCTCGAACACATCGGGACGCGCCGTCTCCAGCGCCGTGGCCACCGCGCCGAGGAGCACCGCCTCCTCCCCCAGCAGGCTCGGGGCGAGCGTCGGAGGCATCGGCGCGAAGCGGCGCAGGGCCCGCTCCAGCGGTTCCAGGAGCAGGTCCGCGCTGCTGCCGATTCCCCCACCGAGCACCAGCAGGTCCGGGTCCAGCACGGCGGACAGCACCGCCACCGCGTATGCGAGCCGGTCCGCCTCCCACTCCACCGCCCGCAGGGCCGCGTCCTCCCCGGCCCGGGCCCGCTCGAAGACCTGCTTGGCCGTCAGCCGGCTCCGGCCCTTCCCCGCCAACCCGAACTCCCGGGCAGCGCGCACCACCGCGTCCGCCGCCGCTTCCTGCTCCAGCGTGGCCACGGCCGGCTCGCCCGGGCCGGCGGGCAGCGGCGCCAGGCCGATCTCGCCGAGTGCGCCGTGCGCACCGAGCAGCAGTTCACCGTCCTTCACCACCCCCACGCCGAGGCCGGTGCCGACCAGCAGGTAGGCGAACATCCGGCTGCCGCGCCCGGCCCCCAGGGTGTACTCGCCGAGCGCGGCCAGGTTGGCGTCGTTGGCGACCGTCACGGCCGTGCCCAGGCCCTCGCCGATCCGGTCGAACAGCCCCGGCCGGCCCCAGCCGGGCAGGCTGGTGGCGTACCGCAGGCCGCGCCGCTCCTCGTCCCACACCCCGGGCGTGCCGATCACCGCGTGCACGAGGTCCCCGGCGGCCAGGCCCGCCTCGGCGGTCGCCTCCCGCGCGGCGGCGACCACGGCGTCCGCGACGGCGTCCGCGGTCCGCCCCCGGTTGGGCACGTCCCGCCGGGCGACCACCGTGCCGGCCAGGTCCGCCACGGCGACCCGGAGCCGGGCCCGGCCGACGTCCACGCCGAGCACGTGACCGGCCGTCGGGTCGACCTCGTAGAGCACCGCGGTGCGGCCCCGTTCCGGGGCCACCCACCCGGCCTCGCGGACCAGCCCGGCCTGCTCCAGGTCGGCCAGCGCGGCGGACACGGTGGGCTTGGACAGGCCGGTGTCCCGGGCCAGTTGGGCGCGCGAGGTGCCGCCGCCGGTGCGCAGCAGCTCCAGCAGCAGCCACTCGTTGTTGCTGCGCTGCCGCTGCCGGTTCCACGGCACCCCCGGAGCCCCTGCCGCCGGACGACTGGTCGGCTGGTGGGGGCTCATCGGTTCCTCCGGTCTGGGCTGCTGACGGGCTGTCCTGCACGGGCGGGGCTGCCCGCGGCCGACGCCGCCGACGGCCCCGGCGCCGCCGCCCAAGTATGACCGGTGATCACCCACGACCCACCGCCCGGACCCGCCGGGAGGCCCGCCCGGACGACCACCCGCGCCGCCCGAACGCCCGCTCGCGCCACCCGGACACAAGCCCGGCAACCAACCCCCGACGGTCAGGCGCCACCGGTCGTGACCCAGCCGCCGGTCATCGCCCCCACCGCCGACCCGTCCAGGTCGGCCAGCTTGACCCCGGCGAAGGCCCGGGCCGCCTCGGAGGTCTGCACCCGCAGCGGCGGCCGCTCGGCGGTGAGCACGTCGACGATCGGCGCGGCCGCCTCCTCGGGCGTCTGGGCACTGCCGAAGGCCTTCAAGGTCCGGTCGACGTAGGCCTCCAGGGCGGGGCCGTACGGGCCGGCGGCGGCCACCAGCGCGGGCACGTCGATGCCCTGGTTGCCGATGAACTCGCTGGCCACCGCGCCCGGTTCGACCACGCTGACGGCCACCCCGACAGCCGCGGCGACCGGTGCCAGCGACTCCATGAAGCCCTCGACGGCGAACTTGGCCGCGCAGTAGGCCTCGTTGAAGGGCTGTCCCACCACCCCGCCGACGCTGGTCACGGTGACCACCCGGCCGCCGCCGGCGCGCAGGTGCGGCAGCGCGGCCCTGGTCACCTCGACCACGCCGAAGTAGTTGACCTCCATCGCGGCGCGCACCGGTGCCATGCCGTCCTGCTCGACGGTGCCGACGAAGCCCGCGCCCGCGTTGTTGACCACGGCGTCCAGCCGCCCGTGCCGGTCCAGGACGACGTCCAGGCAGTGCGCGACGGAGGCCGGGTCGGTGACGTCCAGCCGCTCGATCTCGATCCGCTCGGCGACGCCCGCCTCCTCCGCCGCGCGCAGCAGGTTCCCGGCCCGGCCGGTGTCGCGCATGGTGGCGACCACCCGGAAGCCGGCCCGGGCGGCGGCCACGGCGGCGGCGAGGCCGATTCCGGAGGAGGTGCCGGTGATCAGGACGATCCGGGTGCCGTTCATCGGGGTGACTGCCATGCGGGCCCTCCTCGCGACCGCCGGGCGGTTCCGGGCGGTCGATTACTGTGTGCGTGTGCACGCACTCTACAAGTGTGTGTGCGCGCACGCAACCGGCCGCGCTGCGCTCCTTGCTCTTCGCTTCGCCCTTCGCGCCTCGCTCTTCGCTACGACACCGTCTCCGACCGGTCAAGGTTTCACCCAGTTGTAGGCGTGCCGCGCTCCGGCGCGTGATCATGGGGCTATGCACTTCCGGCACGGGCCCCGAGCAGAGGGCACCCCACCCCCGGACGCCCGCTCCCTGACGGCGACCGCGGCAGCCCTCGCCGCGCGCCTCGCCTCCATCACCGGCAGTGACCGCCTCGGACGCCCGGGCCGTGACATCGAGAACCCCGGCGGCCAGAATCCCGACAGCCAGAGCCCCGGCAGCCAGAACCCAGGCAAGGAGTACCCCACCGCCGAGCCCCCCGGCAGCGACCCGGACCTGCTCCGCGAACTGCTCGCCACCGCCCCGGTCGGCATCGCCCTGCTCGACGACCAGCTGCGCTGGCACTACCTCAACCCGGCGTTCACCACCGTCACCGGCCTGCGCCGCGCCGACCTGCTCGGCCGCGCCACCGCGGCCACCCCCTTCGCCGGCGCCGTCGCCACCCTGCGCCGCGTCCTCGCCGACGGCCGCGACCGCGAGCACGTCAGCGGCGGTCCCGACGGCCCGGACGCCCCCGTCCCACCCGGGCTACGGGTGCGCTACCGGCCGCTGCGGAACGGCGGGCGGACCACCGGCGTGATCGTCGCGGTCCTGGACGACCCCGACCCGGCCCGCGAACAGCTGCGCGAACTCGAACACGCCCGCGCCCGGCTCGCCCTGCTGGACGCCGCCGCCGAGCGGATCGGCACCACCCTCGACATCGGCACCACCTGCGTGGAACTCGCCGCCTTCACCGTGCCCGCCCTCGCCGACCTCGCCGTCGTCGACGTGCTGCCACCCGAGGCCGAGCCCGCCCGCCCGGGCCGGGCCGGCGCCCAGCGGCTGCACCGCGCCGCGGTCCGGGCCGTACCCGGACTCGACGCCGCCCTCGCCGAACTGGCCCGCCCCGGCGAGTCCGTGCGCCACCGCGAGGGCTCGGCCGCGGCCCGCGGCCTGGCCGGCGGCGTCGCCGTGCTCACCGAACCCGGCCCCGCCGACGCCTGCCCGGCGGGCACCGCCTCACTGCTGGTCCTGCCGCTCGCCGCCCGCGGCCGCCTGGTCGGGGTGCTCACCCTCGGCCGCACCGCCGCCACCCCGGCCTTCACCCCGGACGAGGCCGCCCTGCTCGGCGACCTCGCCGCCCGCGCCGCCACCGGCATCGACAACGCCCGCAGCTACACCCGCTCCCAGGGCATCGCCCTGGAACTCCAGCGGGCCCTGCTGAGCGAGCCCGGCAACCCGCACCAGAACCTCGCACTGGCCTCCCGCTACCTGCCCTCCGGCAGCAGCTCGGTGGTCGGCGGCGACTGGTACGAGACGGTCCGACTGCCCTTCGGCCGCACCCTGCTGGCCATGGGCGACGTGATGGGGCACGGCGTCGAGGCGGCCGTCGACATGAGCCACTACCGCTCGGCGCTGCGCGACATCGCCACCATGGACCTGCCCCCGCACCGGATCCTGCGCCAGCTCGACACCGTGATCTCCGCCGACGACACCGCCCGCCCGGCGACCTGCCTGCTGGCCCTCGCCGACCCCGGCCGCGCCCGCTGGACCTTCTCCAGCGCCGGCCACCTGCCGCCCGCCCTGATCACCCCGGACCACCCCACCGAGCTGCTGCCGGTCCCCACCGGACCGCCGCTCGGCACCGGTTTCGGCGGCTACGAGCAGTCCACCCACCCGCTCGACCCCCGGCAGACCCTGCTGCTCTACACCGACGGCCTGGTGGAGCGTCGGCACGAGGACATCGACACCTCGCTGGAGCGCCTCGCCGCCCTCAGGCTCCCCGCCACCGGCGACCTCGACGAGCTCCTCGACGCCGTCCTGCACTCCCTCGCCCCGCCCCCGGCGCCCGCCGCGGAGGACGACATCGCCCTGCTCGCCGCCCGGCCCAGGGCCCGCTGACGGCCCGCCCGCCCACCTCTCGAGCTGGCCTACTCCTCGAACCAGACCACCAGCCGGACGTGCTGCTCCCCGTGCACCTCGGCGAGGGTGCGCAGCACCGTCCACACCGGCCGCCACGGCCCGTCGGCGGGAACGGCGTCGCGCCGCCGGTCGCGCTCGGCCCGGAAGACCAGCGGGCCGGTGTCCCACTCGGTGCCCTCGGCCCAGTGCTCGCCGAGCCGCCCGAAGTCGAAGGTCCGGCTGTCGATCCCGGCGGCCCGGGCGAAGGTCCGGCTCCAGTCCTCCCGCCGGACCGGATCCAGCGAGCCGTCGGGCCGCCGCCGGTACCGGGCGATCCTGGTCGCCCGGGGCAGCGCCGGCTCGTCCCAGTCCACCGCGAGCACCTCGTCCCAGCCCAGCCAGGTGGCGCCGAAGGCCGCCGGCCCCCAGGAGGCGTGCCCGGCCCGGGTGGTGGCCGAGGCGTCCTCGGGCAGGCCGCGGGCGCCGACCACCGGCCGCCAGTGGCCGTGCGGGTCCCGCACCCCGAAGAGGCAGGCGAAGGCGGCGTAGTCCCTGGTCGGGCCGAGCAGGGAGAGGTCGACGGCCGCCTGCCAGGCCCGCTCCCCGGGGTTGAGGGCCGGGGCCCAGGTGCGACACTCCACGAAGCCCCGGATGTCCGTTCCCATGGGCCGGATCATGCCCGGTCGGCCACGGTCCCCGCACCCGGATTACCGCCCCGCCCGGATTACCCGCCCCACCGGGATTACCGCCCCACCGGGTCGGGCCTCACCCGGCCTTCGCCAGGGCCTGCTCGACGTCCGCCCACAGGTCCTCCGGGTGCTCGATGCCCACCGAGACCCGCACCGTGCCCGGGCCGATGCCCGCCGCCGCCAACTCCTCGTCCGACAGCTGCCGGTGCGAGGTGCTGGCGGGGTGGACCACCAGGGTGTGGACGCCGCCCAGCGAGGGTGCCAGCGCGGCCAGCCGGACGGACTCGGTGAAGGCCCGGGCCGCCTCGCGGCCGCCCGCCAGGTCGAAGGCCAGCACGCCGCCGTGGCCGTCGGGCAGCAGGCGGCGGGCGAGTTCGTGGTCGGGGTGGTCGGGCAGGCCCGGGTAGTGGACGGCGTCGACGGCCGGGTGGGCGGCCAGCCGGGTGGCCAGGTCGAGCGCGGTGTCGCAGTGACGGCGGACCCGCAGCGCCAGGGTCTGCAGGCCGCGCAGGGTCAGCCAGGCGGCGAAGGGGTCGGCGCTGGCGCCGAGTTCGGTCCCGTGGTGCCAGACCTTCCGGTGCAGTTCGGGGTCGGCGAAGACCGCGATCCCGGCCAGCACGTCCGAGTGCCCGCCCAGGTACTTGGTGGCCGAGTGCACCACCACGTCCGCGCCGTGCTCGATCGGGCGGCACAGCAGCGGGGTGGCGAAGGTGTTGTCGACCACGCTGAGCACCCCGGCCCGCTTGGCGACGGCGATCAGCCCGGGCAGGTCGGTGACCCGGGTGGTGGGGTTGGAGACGGTCTCCAGGTGCAGCAGCCGGGTGGTGGGCCGCAGCGCCGCCGCCACCTCGTCCGGGTCGGAGCCGGAGACGTGGGTGACCTCGACGCCCCACCGCTGCGCGAGGTCGGCCAGCAGCGCGAACGTCCCTCCGTACAGGCTCCGTTGGGCGATCAGGTGGTCGCCGGAGCGGAGCAGGGCGAGCAGCACGGTGCTGATCGCGCCCATTCCGGAGGCGGTGGCCAGCGCCCCGGTGCCGCCCTCCAGGTCGGCGACGGCGTCCTCCAGCGAGCGGACGGTGGGGTTGCCGTAGCGGTTGTAGACGAACGCGCCGTCGGGGCCGGCGAAGGAGGCGGTGAGCGCCTCGCTGGTCTCGAAGGCGTACAGGTGGCCCTGGTGCAGCGGGATGCCCATCGGCCGGGCGCCGCCGAGTCCGGCCAGCGGCGGGTGGACGATCCGGCTCTCGGGGCGCAGCGCGTCGGCGGCGGGGTTCCGGGAAAAGTCGCTCATGCCGCCCATCCTGGGGCGCGGCGGCCGGGCGGGACAGGGCCAATCACAGCCGGGTGGCCCGCCTCGGCGCCGTCTCGGCACCCGGGCGGGCCGCCCCGGAACCGACTCAGCGACGGCGGAAGAGCTTCCGCACCAGGTGAACGATGCCCCAGATCACCAGGATGATGAACAGGATGATCAGAATGACCACGACCAGCAGGAACTTGCCGAGCTTGGCGAAGAAGCCGGACTTCTTCTTCTCCTTGGCCGCGATGTGCGCGACCTGCGTGACGTGCGCGACCTGTCCGACCTGCGCGACCTGCCGGTCCTGCGCGCCCTGGGCGGCGGCGGTCCCGGCCGCCGCTCCGCCGGCAACGGCCGTGCCGCTCACGGCGGTCCGGGGTGCGGCCACCGCCGTCGCGCTCGATGCCGCGGCGCCGAGGCCGACGGCGGCCAGCAGTGCCACCAGGGCGCCGGCTATCGAACGTGCGATCCGGTGAGTCATCGTGCTCCTCGTACGGGTACGGAGCGACGGAGATGAGACCCGGTCGACCTTCTCTCATGGTCTGACCAGTATTTTTCTCATCTGCGCCTAGTATGCTCCTCTGGAAGTTCTACAGCGGTGTAAAAGTTTAGCGGCGGGACGACCGGATCCGACTCCGACCCAGGACCACGCAAGCCACCGCTCCGTCGGGGTTCCGTGGCAACTGTGGAGGATGACGCCGTGTCGGGTCGCAGGGGTTCCACCGAGAGCGAGAATTCGTCGCACCGGGCCGGTGGACGCAGAGCGGCGAACCGCAAACCCGGTACGGGCGCGGACGGTTCGAGCAGGGACGGCTCCCCCGAGGACCGTTCCCCCAAGGACCGTTCGGCCAAGGACGGCCCGGGCAAGGGGATACCCGACGCCCGCCCCGCCGGCCGGGCCAGGCCGAAGCCCAAGCGCAGCACCAAGCAGAAGGTGCTCTGGGTGACGGCCGGCTGCACCGCCCTCCTGGTCCTCGCCGGCGGCGCCGTCTACTACCGCCTGAACAGCAACATCACCACCTTCGACCGCGACGCCCTCAGCAAGGACCGCCCCGAGGCGGCCGCCCCGGACGCCCAGGGCCGCACCCCGGTCAACGTGCTGATGATCGGCTCGGACAGCCGCGGCAACGGCAACAGCGACCTGGGCGGCGGCGGGGACGAAGGCGCCCGCTCGGACACCGCGATCCTGCTGCACATCTACGCCGACCACAAGCACGCCGTCGGCATCTCGATCCCCCGCGACTCCCTGGTCGACCTCCCGCCGTGCAAGCTGCCCAACGGCAAGTGGACCAAGGAACAGACCAATGTGATGTTCAACAGCGCGTTCTCGGTCGGCAACACCGACCAGGGCAACCCGGCCTGCACCCAGAACGCCGTCGAGAAGCTCACCAACCTGCGCGTCGACCACACCATCGTGGTGGACTTCGGTGGCTTCGCCGCGATGACCAAGGCGGTCGGCGGCGTCGAGGTCTGCCTGCCGAACAACGTCTACGAGGGGGATCTCAACCCCAACCTCGGCCGCAAGGGCAAGCTGATCTTCGCCAAGGGCAAGCAGAAGGTCGAGGGCCAGTCCGCGCTGGACTTCGTCCGGGTCCGGCACGGCATCGGCGACGGCTCCGACATCGGCCGCACCAAGCGCCAGCAGGCCTTCCTCTCCTCCCTCATCAAGGAGGTCAAGTCCCGCGGCATGGACCCGACCACCCTGCTGCCGCTCGCCGACGCGGCGACCAAGTCGCTGACCGTCGACCCCGACCTCGGCTCGGCCGCCAAGCTGATGTCCTTCGCCATGTCGATCAAGGACGTCGACCTGCACGACGTCAAGTTCCTCACCGCGCCGTGGCGTTACGAAGGCCCCCGGGTCGCCCTTGTCCACCCCGACGTGGACCAGCTCTGGGCCGCGCTCAAGGCCGACCACACCATCGACGGCCAGGACGCCAGCGCCCAGAGCCCGGCCGCCAGCGGCTCCGCCGCCCCCAGCACCCCGCCCGGCGCCGAGGCCACGCCCTCCCCGACGGCGGCCGCCAAGAACGCGGACATCAAGGTCGCCGTCCTCAACGGCACGGGCGAGAGCGGCGTCGGCAGCAAGGGCGCCGAGACCGTCAAGGCCGCCGGCTACACCGTCACCGCCGTCGGCAACGCGGCCGGCAAGGCCCGCAGCACCACCGTGGTCGAGTACGGCGCGGGCGAGCGCAGCAACGCCGAGGCCGTCGCCAAGCTCTTCCCCGGGGCGAGCGTCCAGGCCGGCGGCAAGGGCCTGAGCGTGGTGCTCGGCCGCGACTTCGCCGCCGCCAACCCGGCCCCCGCCACCGGTTCGACCCCCGGCGCGCCCGCCGCCCCGGCCCCGCTGCCGAGCAGCGTCAGCGGAACCGCCCGCTCGGCCGACGACGACCCGTGCGCCAACGTGTCGTACGGCTGAGCCGCCGCCTCAGGGGCCGTCCCGCAGCCGACGGCCCCCCGGGCGAACCGACGGGGCGCCTGCGGACCTCACCGTCCTGCGGGCGCCCCGTCGCGTCGGCTGACGGCCGCTCAGCGCCTCGTCCCGCAGGACGGGCAGAACGCCGCCCCCTCGGGCACGTCCTGGTGGCACTGCCCGCACTGGACGGGCTGCGCCAGCTTGAACCCGCAGCCCGGGCAGAACGGCGTGCCGTGGGTCTCCGTGTGGCACTGCGGGCAGACCAGTTGGCGCGGTGTCCGCACGTCGAACTCGGCGCCGGACTGCTGGCCGACCTGGTACGCCCGGTCCGACACCATGTCGTTGAGGCCCCGCCGCTGGGCCGCGGCCGCCTCGGCCGCGGTGTCCGGGGCGCAGCTGAAGCACAGGCCCTGCTCCGGGTTGAAGCAGCGGCCGCAGACGTAGTGGGTGCATCGGGCGCAACGGTTGAAGTGCGAGCGGGCGTTGTCGATCGCGCGCTGGAACGCGGCGTCCCGCGAGCTGCCCCAGGTGTGGCCGGCCAGGCCGTCCGCGGCGTTGCTGATCGTGTTGGCACTGCCGCCGATGAGGTTCCAGGCCGCGCTGACGCCCTTGCCCAGCCAGCCCGCCACCTGGCCGGTGGTGAACCGCTCGAACGGCGAGCGCCAGGTGTCGGAGCAGCGGTAGCAGGAGAACTCGAACTGGAAGCCCGCGCCGGTCCCGTACTGCTCGCACAGGTCGCGGTAGTTGTTGCTGAAGTAGATCTCGGAACTCACGTCGTCCCCGGTTGCTGAAAGTGGCCTAGTCGGCGTTCGCTCCCAGGGACGACAGGTGCCTTCGAACGGTTCCGCCAAGAACTCCTGACACTCTCTTCACAACCCGGCGACCGGTAGCAGCCGTACCCGGTCGGGTTCGAACGGCCGCCAGTCGGCGGGCCGTCCGCTGCGGCCGACCCGCAGTTGGCACCAGCTACGCCCGGCTGGGTCCTGCCACCAGCCGCTGATCCGGCCGGGCGCCCAGCGGCCGTCACCGAGGTCGACCTCGACCGGCTGGTAGACCCACCGGACCTCCCGGTCCACCGGTCGCCCGGGCACCTCGGCGGGGGCCGCGAACTCAGCGGACGACACCGCGGGCGAAACGGCGGGCGACACCGCGGACACTGCGGGCCCGTTCGAACCCTCCACCACGGCTCCGCCTCCGCTCCGACCGGTGCGACCGCGCCCGTCGCCGCGGCCCGTCGCCGGAACTCTACAGCCGCGTAGAACACGGCGGGTGGAGTTCCGGCGAAGCGGTCCCGCTCAGCGCCCGGTGCGCCGCGCCCGCCGGCGCCGCCACAGCGCGATCGGCACCACGCCCGCGAGGGCGAGCGCCGCCGGCGCCGGGGGCGCCTCCGCCGGGCCGCCCGCGGCCCGGGAGGGCACCTTGTCGAAGGTGTCCGGGACGGGCAGGGTCGACCAGTCGGAGAGCGGCCACGCCACCACGAAGGCCCGGCCGACCACGTTGTCCACCGGCACGAAGCCGTCCCCGGTGAGGTTCTGGTGCGGACGGGAGTCCCGGGAGTTGTTCCGGTGGTCGCCCATCACCCAGAGCTTGCCCTTGGGCACGGTGACGGTGCCGACCGGGTCGTTGTCGCAGGGCGTCGCCCCGGGGAACACGTACGGCTCGTCCAGCGCGACGCCGTTCACCTTCACCGGACTGCCCGCGTTGCACTCCACCGTGTCGCCGCCGACCGCGATGACCCGCTTGATCAGGTCCTTCTCGTCCGCGGAGGGCATCAGGCCGACGGTGCTCAGCGCCTTCTGAACGGTGCTGGTGAAGCCGCCGGAGCTCGTCGTGGGGGTGTCCTCCAGCCAGCCGCCCGGGTCGCGGAAGACCACCACCTCGCCGCGCTCCGGCTCGGCGCCGAACCACGGGGTGAGCTTGTCGACCAGCACCCGGTCGCCGATCTGCAGGGTGTTCTCCATCGAACCGGAGGGGATCGAGAAGGCCTGTACGAAGAAGGTCTTGATGCCGAGCGAGAGCAGCAGGGCGATCACCAGCAGGATCGGCAGCTCCTGCCAGAACGGGCGCTTCTTGCGCGCGGGCTTCGCACCGTTCCCGGCGGGCTCCTCCGGTCCGGCGGCCCGCCCGGCTTCCGGCTCCGACGGCTCCTCCGTCCCGGCTCCGGAACCAGTGCCCGAGCCGGTGCCAGGGCCAGCACCCGGGCCGCTTTCCGACCTGGTGTCCGGCCCCGCCGGCGCGGTCCCCGGCCTCTGCTCGGTTCCGCCGCTCTCGCCGGACTCCGTGCTCTGCTGCACACTCATGTATTCGGCCCCTCCCGACGGCCTGGGGGGAGCCCGAAGCGGAGACCCCCTGTCAGGGAACGAACCTACCGAACTGAGGTTCCCGGGCGCGCCCTGATGTGGATCCGTTCGCCCTGCGGGCCGAACAGGCTGAGGAACTCCACCGGCTGCGGGCCGGCGTTGCCGAAGCCGTGCGGGGTCCGGGTGTCGAACTCGGCGGCCTCACCGGCGGTCAGCTCCAGGTCGTGCGGGCCGAGCACCAGCCGCAGCCGCCCGGACAGCACGTACAGCCACTCGTAGCCCTCGTGGACCTTCAACTCCAGCTCCGGCCCGGCGTTCCGGCCCGGTGGCACGATGTGCTTGTACGCGTGCAGACCACCGAGGTGGCGGGTGAGCGGGATGACGGTCTGCCCGTTCCTGGTCACCGGGCGCGGGTGGATCCGCGGGTCTCCGGTGGCCGGGGCGCCGACCAGTTCGTCCAGCGGCACCCGGTACTCCCGGGCCAGCGGCAGCAGCAGCTCCAGGGTCGGCTTGCGCTGCCCGGACTCCAGGCGGGACAGCGTGCTGAGCGAGATCCCGGTCGCCGCGGCCAGCTTGGCGAGCGTGGTGCCGCGCTCCCGGCGCAGCGCCCGCAGCCGCGGACCCACCGTGGTGAGGACGTTCTCGAACTCTTCGTCGGCCATGCCTGCTATTCGCCGGGACGGCAAGGGTGCTTGTCAATCCGGCACACCGGTGACGGCCACCCCGCCTGCCGGCAGGGCCCGGTGGCGGTCCGCCGATCGCCACCGGGCCCCGTCCTCCGGCTTCCCGGATCACGGCCTTCCAGTCATCCCGTCATCCGGCCGTGCCGTCAGACAGCCGTCCCGTCATGCGGCCGTGCCGTCATCCGGCCGTCCCGTCATACGGTCGCCCCGTCAACGGGCCGCGCACTACCGGTACTCGCGCAGCCGGGGCCGCACCCCCACCGCGGTGAGCGCCACCGCCGCCGCCAGGACGACCCCGCCCAGGGCCGCCGTGGTGCCGTCGAGGTCGCCGTCGGTCGCCGCGACGGCCGAGTCCATCGCCTTCTGGTTGACGTCGATGGTGTCCTCCAGGGCCGTGCTCAACTGCCCGAACTGGTAGTTGGACTGCCCCTCGGCGAGGCCGGTGTTGAGGGTGATCGCGTCCTTGAGCTGCCCCGCGCCGCGCAGCACGCGCATCCGGTGGTCGATGGCCTGGTACTCCTGGAAGGCGCTCAACACCCGCTCCGCGGCCGCCTGCTCGCCGGGGAAGGTGATGTTGTGCAGCTCGTCGCCCAGGTACCCGCCGAAGGGGACGGTCGAGCGGTCCTGGTGGTGCCGTTCGACGGCGGTCTGCAGCCGGGTGCCGTAACTGTCCATGGTCGCCCCGTCGAAGTGGACGATCGCCTGGCTCTGCTCCAGGTAGGCCTGCTCCCACACGGCCGCCCGGCTCGGGTCGATCAGGTAGCGGCTCTCGTCGGCGTTCATGTCGTACGCGACGGCGCGGGACCGGCTGAGCGCGATCACCGAGTCGTAGGCGTCGCTCTTGGCCGTCGCCAGGTGGTCCGAGGTGCGGCCCACCAGGGCCAGGCCGGTCACCAGCACCGCGCCGGTCAGCAGGGTGACGCCGGCCAGCGCGGGGTTGAACACCCGGTGGTAGCGCACGAACAGCGCGCGCTGGAGCCCGAACAGCGCGGCGAGGGCGAGCAGTCCGACGGCGAACAGCCACCACCAGCCGGTGCCCAGGTCGGCGCGCTGCTGGCCGTAGACGCGGTCGACGGTCGCCTCGTTGGCGGCGGTGACCTGGTCGGCGGCGGGCAGCAGCTGGCTGCGCAGCAGGTCGGAGGCCTGCCGGTAGGCGTCCAGGGCGGCGGGCGAGGGCTTGCCGGCCGGGGCCTTGGCCTGCTCCTCCAGCAGCTGGGAGCGGGCCACCAGGGCCTCGTAGCTGCCGAGCCGGCCGAGTACCAGCTGGACGGCGCGCTGCCCGGCCGGGTCGTCGGCGGCGGCCTGGGCGGCCTGCTGGAGGTCGTCGTCGGCCTGGTTGCGGCGCAGCTCGTAGGTGTCCAGGGTCTGCTTGCGCAGCGCGGCGTAGTCCTGGTCGTCGCCGACCAGCAGCAGGTTGGCGGCCTGGGCGTCCATGTCGCTGAGCGCGAAGTAGAGGTCGGCGGCCCGGGTGGCCTGCGGGGCCGCCCGGTGGCCGATGGTGTCGGTGCCGTCCCGGGCGCCGCCGAGCACGGCGGTGGCGGTGGCGCCGAGGCCGATCAGGGCGGCCAGGCTCAGTGCGGTGAGCCCGCGCACCAGGCGCGGGGTGGTCCAGTAGGAGCGGCTGCCGACCGTCCGCAGGCCCTGCCCGAGCCGGGCCAGCGGTCCGGACGGCACCCGCGCTCCGGCGGGCTCCCCGCTCCCGGCCGGTTCCGGGCCGTCGTCCCCTCCGGCGGCCGCCTCCTCCGAGGTGGCCGCTCTGCCTGCAGTCGAGGTGGTCATGACCACACGTCCCTTTCCCCCGTGGCACGGTCCTCCGGAGGCTCCCGGTGGGAACCGAACCTCCCGGTGGGAACCGCGCACAGAACCGTTTCTCTCCGCCGCGCGACGCTAGTGCCGCGCCACCAGCGATGAGACGCTCCCTGACGGCTCCTTGACACCGGCGGAGGGGGATCTTGACGCTTCCTTAGCGCGGGGGTCGTCGGTGGCACCCGGACGGCCCGCCGGGGGCCGTCAGAGCCAGTCTCGGCGCTTGAACACCAGGTACAGCCCGGTGCAGACCAGCGCCATCAACCCGATCGCGAACGGATAGCCGAAGGCCCACTTGAGCTCCGGCATGATCTCGAAGTTCATCCCGTAGACCGTGCCGATCAGGGTCGGCGCGAACAGGATGGCCGCCCAGGAGGAGATCTTCTTGATCTCGTCGTTCTGCGCGTGCCCGGCCTCGGCGAGCTGCTTCATCTCCTCGTTCTGCCGCTGCGAGACCAGCGTCGCGTTCACCGTCAGGATGTTCTGCAGCATCTGCCGGAAGCCGTCCACCCGCTCGGCCGCGTAGGTGGCGTGGTCCGCGACGTCCCGCAGGCGGCGCTGGAGTTCCTCGTCGGTGCCGTACTTGCCGAAGCCCGCCTCCAGGCTCCGCATGATCTCCAGCAGCGGCCGGGTGGCCCGCTGGAGCTCGATCACCTCGCGGGACAGCTCGTAGATCCGGCGGGAGACGTGCGGGTCCCCGCCGAACACCTCGGTCTCGATCTCGTCGATGTCGTGCTGGAGCCCGGCGATCACCGGCGCGTAGCCGTCCACCACGGCGTCCAGCACCCCGTACAGCACCGCCTCCGGGCCGAGCGCCAGCAGCTCCGGGTCGTCCTCCAGGCGGCGGCGGACCGCGGAGAGGTCCGGGGCCTGCGAGTGGCGCACGGTGATGACGAACTCGGGGCCGACGAACAGGTGGATCTCGCCGAAGTCCACCTCCTCCGCCTCGTCCAGGTAGCGGGCGGCGCGCAGCACCACGAACAGGGTGTCGCCGTAGCGCTCCAGCTTCGGCCGCTGGTGGGCCACGATGGCGTCCTCGACTGCCAGTTCGTGCAGGTTGAACCGGTCCGCGGCCTCCAGCAGCTGCGCCTCCGCCGGGCGGAACAGCCCGATCCAGGCCATCGTGCCGGGCCGGTCCGGCAGTTCGCGGTAGATCTCGGCGAGGTCGGCGGGCGCGTCGGTGCGGCGGCCGTCGCGGTAGACCGCCGCGTCCACCACGGAACGTTCCAGGGCCACCGGCTCGACCGGCTGGTCCGGGCGCGGGTCCATCGAGTGCTCGGGCGCGGAGCGGGGATCGACGGGCCGCCGCTCGGCCGTCGGACGGGAGAACGGACGCTTGCTCGCGCGCACGGCGCGCACACGCCAGTCGGACATGGCGGGGAACCTCCACGGTGGGTGCCCGGCCACCGCCGCGCTCGGCACGGCGGGCCGGGGGCGCCCGGCCCGCCGCCACGCGCACGGCGCGACCGGCAGCAACGCCCCGCCGGTGGCGGAGTCAGCCCTGCGCGGGAGCCGTACGGGAGGAGGAGTGCCGGGGGCCGCGAATCCTGCGGGACAACCGGGGGCGGGGCCGACTTCGACCCGTACTACTGCACTCCACGGCTCTCACCTCCTCGAATCCGCGCGCCCCGGAGGACCAGGACGCTGACGCAACCCGCCCGATTTTAGTACCCGTTCAGTACCCGCCCGACCGATCCTCTCCACCGCCCCTCACCGCCACCGTTCCGACCGGGCCCTCCGGCGGCTCCTGGACCGTCCCGACCCGACGTCAACGGACTTGCGCCGTCCGCCCGTTCGTCCAACTGGACCGATTACGCTCCGACGCCGCCGCCACTACGCTACGTCGCATGAATTCTTTGGAGACGGCCCCCGCGCGGGGCACGGCGGTGGTGATCGGCGGCGGGCTGGCCGGCGTGGTGGCGGCCTGGGCGCTGCGGGGCCGCGCCGAGCGGATCGTCGTGGTGGAGCGGGACCGGTACCCGGAAGAGCCGGCGTTCCGGGCCGGGGTGCCGCAGGGCCGGCACGCGCACCTGGTGCTGGAGGCGGGCCACCGCGCGCTGGAGGAGCTGATGCCCGGCATCAAGCAGGAGTTGACCGACGCGGGCGCGCACCGGGTCTCCACCTCGGGCGACCTCCGGTGGCTCAGCTCCGCCGGCTGGATGGCCGACTACCCGGCCCAGCTGGCCTTCCTCTCCTGCACCCGGCCGGTGCTGGACAAGGTGGTGCTGGACCGGGTCCGCACCGAGCCGTCGATCGAGTTCCTGGAGGGCACCGACGTGGTCGGCCTGCTCGGCTCGGCGCAGCGGGTGACCGGGGTGAAGGTCCGCGAGCGCGGCCAGGAGCGCGGCGAAGTCCGGGAGATCCCGGCCGAGTTGGTGATCGACGCGGCCGGCCGCTCGACCTCCGTGCCGAAGTGGCTCGGCGAACTGGGCCGCCCGGTGCCCGAGGAGCGGGTGGACGCGGGCGTCGCGTACGCCTCCCGGCTGTTCCACCGCCCGCCCGGCGTCGACCTCGGCCACCAGGCGGTCTACCTCCAGACCAAGGCCCCGGACAGGCCCCGGATGGGCGTCCTGCTGCCGGTCGAGGGCGACCGCTGGATCGTCAGCCTGGCCGGGATGCGCGGCGCCGAACCCGCACCCGGCACCGAGGGCTTCACCGAGCACCTGTCCCGGCTGCGCGACCCGGCCCTCGCGGACATGCTGCGGGGCGCCGAACCGGCGGGCGAGGTGCGCGGCTTCCTGCCCGGCCCGGGCGTGCGGCGGCACTACGAACGCGGCGCCCCGGACGGCCTGGTGGCGGTCGGCGACGCCGCGAGCACCTTCAACCCGGTGTACGGACAGGGCATCACCGTGTCGCTGTTCTGCGCCCAGGTGCTGCGCCGCACGGCCGCCCGGCACGGCGGCGTCGGGCCGGCCGCGGCCCGTGACGCGCGCCGGGAGATCGCGGCGGTGTCCAAGACCGCGTGGATGATGTCCAGCGCCGAGGACGTCCGCTTCGCCGCCACCACGGGCGGGCCCTCGGGCGCGCTGATCAGGCTCCAGCACCGCTACCTGGACAAGGTGCTCCGGGGCGCCACCCACAACCCCGCGATCACGGCGGCCTTCCACGAGGTGCTGTCGCTGGTCGCGCCGCCGACCCGGCTGTTCCACCCGGCGGTGGTGGCCGCCGTGCTGCGCGGCTGACGGCCGGCTCGGGCCAGTGCGGCCGCCCCGGCCCGCCTCGCCGAGCGGTCCGATCCGGTCCGGTCCGCCTCGCCGAGCGGTCCGATCCGGTCCGGTCCGGATGCACCCGTTAATTCGGGTGCGTCCGTTCCGGCCGCCCGCTAGCCTGGCCGACATGTCTACGCCCCGAATCTCCTAGCTGACGGACCCGCCTCCACGCCACCCGTGTGCCCGTCAGCTGTTTCGGAGCGTTATCCCATGATCACCACCCGTGGTGTCGACGTGCGCGTCGGCGCCCGTCTGCTGTTGTCCGACGTCACCCTGCACATCGCCCCCGGCGACCGGATCGGCCTGGTCGGCCGCAACGGCGCCGGCAAGACCACCCTGCTCTCCACCCTCGCCGGCCAACTGCCCCCCGCCGCCGGTACGGTCACCCGCACCGGACCGGTCGGCTACCTCGCGCAGGACTCCCGTGCCGCCGACCCGGCCGTCACCGTCACCGACCGCATCCTGTCCGCCCGCGGCCTGGACACCGCCGTCCGCGCGCTGCGCGACGCCGAACGGGCCATGGCCCGGGCCGGCTCCGCCGCCGAGGAACGCCGGGCGATGGACGCCTACGCGCGCGCCGACGCCGCGTTCCAGTCCCGCGGCGGCTACCCGGCCGAGGCCGAGGCCGCCCGGGTCGCGGCCGGGCTCGGGCTGCCCGCCCGGGTGCTGGACGCCCCCGTCGGCACCCTCTCCGGCGGCCAGCGCCGCCGGGTCGAGCTGGCCCGCATCCTGTTCGCCGACTACGGCACCCTGCTGCTGGACGAGCCCACCAACCACCTGGACGCCGACTCGGTCGGCTGGCTGCGCGGCTTCCTCGCCGCCCACCGGGGCGGGCTGGTGCTGATCAGCCACGACCTCGACCTGCTGGCGGAGACCGTCAACCGGGTCTTCCACCTGGACCCGCAGCGCGCCGCGCTCGACGTCCACAACACCGGCTGGCGGGCCTACCTGGCCCAGCGCGCGGCCGACGAGCGCCGCCGCACCTGGGAGCGGGCCAACGCCGAGCGCAAGGCCGCCGCCCTGCACGCCCAGGCCGACCGGATGCGCTCCAACGTCGCCACCGCGACCAGCGCCCGCAGCATGGCCCGGCGCGCCGACCGGATGCTCGCCGAGCTGGAACCCGTACGGCAGGCCGAGCGCACCGCGCGCATCCGGCTGCCCGAGCCCGCGCCCTGCGGCCGGACCCCGCTCGGCGCGGTCAGCCTCGCCAAGGCCTACGGCGGCCGGACGGTGCTGAGCGGCCTGGACCTCGCCGTGGACCGGGGCAGCCGGATGGTCGTGCTCGGCCTCAACGGCGCCGGCAAGACCACCCTGCTGCGCGTCCTGGCCGGGCAGGAACGCCCGGACTCCGGCCGGGTCGTGGCCGGCACCGGCCTGCGGCTCGGCTACTTCGCCCAGGAGCACGACACCCTGGACCCGGCGCTCAGCGTGCGCGACAACCTGGCCGCCGCCGCGCCCGACCTGACCGACGGCGAACTGCGGACCGTCCTCGGCGCGTTCCTGTTCCGCGGGGACGACGCCGACAAGCCGGCCGGCGTGCTCTCCGGCGGCGAGAAGACCAGGCTGGCGCTGGCGGCCCTGGTCCACTCCGGCGCCAACGTGCTGCTGCTGGACGAGCCGACCAACAACCTCGATCCGGCCTCCCGGGCCGAGGTGCTGGCCGCGGTCGGCACCTACCCGGGTGCGATCGTGATGGTCACCCACGACCCCGGTGCCATCGAGGCGCTCCGGCCGGACCGGGTGCTGCTGCTGCCGGACGGCGACGAGGACCTGTGGCACGACGAGTACCTGGACCTGGTCACCCAGGCCTGAGCCACCGGCCTGGAGTGAGCCCTCGCCACCGCCCTCGCCCGTAGCGGTCCGCCGTCCCCCCGGTGGGCCGCTACGGCTTGCGCGCCTCGATCAGGAAGCGCGCCGAATGGGCGACGAACGGCCCCTCGGCCCGGATCCGGGCGTCCAGCTCGCGCAGCCGGTCGAGGTGGCCCTCCACGGTGAAGCCCGGAACCATCCAGATCACCTTCCGCAGGAAGTAGACCACCGCGCCGATGTCGCGGAACTCCATCCGCAGCCGCTCCGAACGCAGGTCCACCACCTCCAGCCCGGCCGCCCGGGCCTCGGCGCTCTCCGCCTCGGGGCGGCGGCCCTCGCGCGCCTCGGGCTGCGGCCCGAGGAAGTACTCGACCAGCTCGAAGACCGAGGCCGGGCCGACGTGCTGGGCGAAGTACGCGCCGCCGGGCCGCAGCACCCGGGCGATCTCCGACCACCAGGCCTTCACCGGGTGCCGGCTGCTGACCAGGTCGAAGGCCTCGTCCGCGAACGGCAGCGGCGGCTCGTCCGGGTCGGCGACCACCACCGCGCCCAGCGGGTGCAGCAGCCGGGTCGCCTTGGCCAGGTTGGGCGGCCAGGACTCGGTGGCCGCCAGGACGGGCGGGCGGCCGCCCTGACGCAGGGCGCCGGCCAGCACCTCCCCGCCGCCGGTCTGGATGTCCAGGGCCGCCGACGCCGACGCCAACCGCCCGGCCAGCAGCCGCTGGTAGCCCCAGGAGGGGCGCTCCTCGGTCGCCCGGCCGTCCAGCCAGGAGAAGTCCCAACCGTCCACGGGGACGGACCCGGCCTCGGCGATCAGCTCTTCGAAGGTGCGCATGCGTGGCATCATCGCGGCGCCGGCGCCGCGCTGCCAGTGGATTCGGAACCGGCCGGGTACCGGAGCACCCACCCCACCCGCACCTCCAGGCCTCCGGCGGCGATCAGCCCGGACACCGGCTCCGCCCCGCCGCCGTCCGCCTCGAACGCGAGCAGCACCTCCGGCTGCTCCCCGCACTGCCGCTCGACCAGCCGTCGCTCCTCGACGCTCGGCTCGCGGAACACCGGATCCTGGAAGGCCTGCGGGCAGCGGACGTACAGCGGGTCGGTGAGGACCAGCTCCAGGCCGTGGTGGTAGCCGAGGTCGTGCCCGGCGGCCAGACGCAGTTCCCCCGGGCGCCAGGAGTACACGTCCCAGTCCCACCAGGACCCTGCCGGCAGCTCGATCACTCCGGCCACCGGACCGGGCCGTCCGGAATCGCCGCGATGCTCGGGTGGCGGACGGCCTCCAGCCCGGTGTCGGCGAGCAGGTCGGCGATCAGGGCGGGCGGGCCGAAGACCTCGGTGGCGCTGAGGTCCCAGTTGGTGAGGACGAACCAGGAGCGGTCCGCGGGCCACCAGTGCGCGGGGAACTGGGCGTACTCCGGCCGGGCGTCGTAGTGGGCGAGCACCTCGTCCAGCCGGCCTCGGTGGGCCGTCACCGGTCGAAGCAGGTCCTCGATCGCGGCCGAGGCGAGGCGGCAGTCGGTCGCCGGCCCGTCGGCGCTGTGCCGGGCCAGCACCTCCACCAGCCGCGCGAGGCAGTCGCGGTCCGGCACCCCGATCAGCGGGTGGTCGACCTCGCCCGGGAGCACGACGCGCCGGTCGAACACCAGGTGCGACAGCGTGAAGGGCCAGTCGGCGAGGCGCCGCCCGGCGCCCGCCAGCGCCTCGGCCCAGCGCACCGGCCGCCCGTCCACCCGCAAGGTGTGCAGCACCCAGCAGCGGTCGGCGAACCCGGGCGTCGGCCCAGCGCCGGGCCAACTCCCGTCCGGCTCGTAGCCGAGAACCGCCTCCCCCGCCTCCAGCAGCGGACGGATCCCGTCCAGCGGGTCCTCGTCCGGTATCCGTTCCACGGTCCGCCCCTTCCTCCGGTTCCGGAACCGCGGCCTCGAAAGCCGCTACCCCCGGTCGATACGTCTGCGCGAGGATAGCGGCCATGACGGCCGGCCAGGACGGTCAGGACGGACGGCCAGGACGGCCAGGACGGCGAGCCGCCCGCTGGTCCTCCTGCCGACCACCACGCGGGGAGACCTCGACGCCATGACCAGCACACCGCAGTCCGAGCTCGGCCGCTTCTACGACGACTTCGCCGAGGACTACCACCTGCTCTACGCCGACTGGAACGCCGCGCTCACCCGCCAGGGCGCGGCCCTGGACGCCCTCGTCCGGGAGCACCTGGGCGAGGGCCCGGCCGAGGTGCTCGACTGCGCCTGCGGCATCGGCACCCAGGCGATCGGACTGGCCGCGCTGGGCCACCAGGTGACCGGTACCGACCTCAGCCCGGTCGCCGCCGCCCGGGCCGCCACTGAGGCCGCCGCACGCGGGCTCCGACTGCCCGCAGCGGCCGCCGACATGCGCGAACTCCCCTTCCCGGACGGCCGGTTCGACGTCGTGGTGTGCGCCGACAACGCGCTCCCCCACCTGCTCGCGGCCGAGGACGTCCGCGCCGCGCTGGCCGAGATGCGCCGGGTGCTGCGCCCGGGCGGGCTGCTCCTGCTCTCCACCCGCCCGTACGACGAGCTGCGCCGGGACCGTCCCGCCGCCACCCTGCCGCAGACCGCCGAACCGGACGGCCGGCGCTCGGTGCTCTTCCAGCTCTGGCACTGGCGCGAGGACGGCGAACGCTACGACCTGGAGCTCTTCCGACTCCTACCGGACGACACCGGACAGTGGCGCACCACGGTCCGCCGGTCCAGCTACTGGGCCCTCACCCAGGCCCAGTTGAGCACCTTCGCCACCGAGGCGGGCCTCACCGCCACCGACTGGCGCCACCCCGCCGACACCGGCTTCTTCCAGCCCGTCCTGCTCGCCCGGGCGCCCTGACCTCCCGGTTTCCTCCGCCACACCACCCCGCCGCCTCCCCCACCGGAGGCGGCGGGCTGATCTCGTACCACTTCGACGACAGGGAGGACCTCCTCCAGACCCTGGTCGACACCGTCCAGGAACAGGCCCGGGCCGCCATGCAGCCGCGGATCCGCGCCCAGCACGAACCGGCCGCGATGCTGGCCGCCTACATCGAGGCGAACCTCGACTTCCTCGCCGAACACCCCGTCGCGGTCCGGGCGTTGGTGGACGTCCTCGCCAACGCCCGCTCGCCCACACCAAGCGCCACGGCCTGCGGGCCTGAGCCGGGGCGCGGTCCCGCCCGGTTGCTCCGTCCAGGTCATGCCACGTGACCGGGGTGGGTGCCGGTCGTTCCCCAGGGCGACCGTCAAGCGGGGGACTCCGGGTCCGGCGAGCCCATTCGGGTGCGGCGGATGCACAGTGAGAAAGCACAACTGCATGACTGATGCGACCACTCGTCCGACCGCTGCACCACCGGCCGCCGGGATCACCGGGGCGGACCGCGAACCCGGCGCCGTCACGTCCACCGGCACAGCGGGCGCACGTCGGCCCCTGCCGCACGCGATGGCGGTCGCCGAGGCCGTCGTCAGCCTGGTCACCGGCGTCGGCTTCATGCTCTGGGCCCGCAGCATCGACGTGAACCCGCTCGTCCGCATCGGCCAGGTGAGCGGCCTCGCCGGTCTCCAAGTGCATGCCGCGGTGGTCGCCGTGCCCGTCCTCGCGGCGCTGCTGTACGTCGCCCACCGGGCCGGCCCCGACCGTTACCGTCCGGCGCTCCGCCTCGGGTGCGCGGTGATCGCGGGGCTGAGCACCGGCCTGGTCGCCGGCGGCATCGCGGTGGCGCTGCACGGAACCCCGTGGGGGCTCGGGGGGCAGGAGGGCGACCCGGGCAACGTGATGGGCATGGCCGACGACATGATCCACGGCAAGGGCCTGCCCGGGGTCTACCCGCCGCTCTTCCCGGCGCTGCTGGCCGTGTGGGGCAAGCTGTTCCACGGTGGTGTCGCGGGCGTCGGGTTCGCCATGCAGGACCTGCAACTGCTCTGCACCGCCGTCGCCGGCCCGATCGCCTATCTGGTTTGGCGGCTGCTGCTCCGGCCCTTCTGGGCCCTGCTCGTCGCGGTGCCCGCCGCGGTGCTCTTCATCGACCCCATCCGCCCCTACAGCCACAGCGCCATGCTGGTCATGGTGCCGCTGCTGGCCGCCTGCCTGCGCGACCTGCGCCGGGCGCACCGGCTGCCGACCCGCAGCGCCGTCCGGCGGGCGGTCGCGTACGGCTCCGCGATGGGCGTGGTGTTCCTCTGGTACTCCGGCTGGTTCGTCTGGGCCGCTCCCGGTGTGCTCGTCCTGGTCGGGTTCTCGATCCCCTGGCGGGCGGGAGCGGCGCGGCTGCGGCGGACGCTGCTCTTCCTGGGGGTCACGGTGGTGAGCGCCGCGCTGGTCGGCGCGCCACTGCTCTACCAGATGGTCCGGTTCGGTGCGACGACCAAGGACCGCTACGCGATGATCACGGTCTACGCCGATCCCGCCTACGTGATGGGATGGGCGTCCGACCGGGCCGGCACGCAGACCTACCACAACTGGCCGGTCAGCGGCGAGCTGGCCGGGCAGAGCGCGTTCACCCTGCTGCTGCTCGCGGCGGCGGCACTCGCGATCGGCCTCGGTTCGGGAGGCGTCCTGGTGCGGACCGTCGCCACCGTCCTGGTCAGCTCCTGGCTGCTCCGGTTCTGGTTCGCCGCGCGGATGGAGCGCACCCAGGCCGTGCAGCTCTACCCGCGGACGACGTGGATCATCCTGTACTGCCTGATCGTCCTGGCGGTGCTCGGACTGATGCTGGCCGTCCGGCACACGGCGGCCTGGAGCCGCACGCTGTCCCGGCCCGGCGGCGGCCCGGCCACCGGCCGGAGCCTCCTGACGGTCCGCCGGATCACCGCGGCCGGAGTCTGCGCGATCGCGCTGTTCACCGCGATGGCCGGCTCCTGGTCGGCCAACCGGTACATGCCGACCACCGCCCCGGTGGTCCAGGACATGGGCCTGGACGCCTGGCGCGCACACGCGATCAAGGACGCCGACGGCCGCTGCCCGCGGTACTCCCCCGTCGCGACCTGCGCCGACGTCAACCGTGGCCTGACCGCGCGGAAGGAGTCCTCCGACGACCCCGGGCTGTGGTGCGCCGGCGTCCCCGCCGCCGAGTGGCCTGTGACCTGCGGGCGCAAGGCCCCGTGGGTCTGACGGGCGCGGGCGGGAGCGTCAGGTCTCCCGCTGCGGGTGGTAGGCCGTCTCCGGTATGCCGAACGTCCAGGCGACCCCGGCCCGGGCCGTCCGGGTGCTCGGCGGGACGCGCAGCCAGTAGGTGCGGGAGGTGCCGTCGGGCTCGGGCGTGGAGTTGACCACCTCGACCATCACCACCGGTTCGTCGTCCGGCAGGACGATCCGCCACAGCACGCCCGTCTCGTCACGGTGGACGGGCTCCGCGCCCGAGTCGGCGAGGTACCGCTCGTAGCCGTAGTGCTCCAGCAGCACGCGGCGCAGCTCGGCGTTCTCCTCGGTACGGATCCGCTCGGCCGTCACCTCGGCGAGGCCCGCCAGGAACTCGGCGGGGACGGGCATCCCGCGCCAGGCGTGCAGCGCGAAGCCGTCCGGGTACTCCAGCGCGGGGCCGTCCGCCCGGTCGAGTCGGCCGGCCTCGTCGCGGTGCAGGGCGACGGGCCGCTCGGAGACCAGCGCCACCTCCTGGTAGGGCCACCACCAGCCGGCTCCCCGCCCCACCTCGGCGAGCGGTGCCACGGCCTCGACGCCCGCACCGGCGGCCTCCAGGGCGGCGAACCAGGGTGCGTCGTGCTGGCCGCGCACCGCGTCCAGCAGGGCGAGGCGGACGGCGGTGCGGCGGTTCCGGGCCGCGGCGGCCTCGCCGTCGGGGGTCCGGTCGTCGTCGGGGGTCCGGTCGTCGTCGGGGGTCCGGTCGCTGCCGGAGGCCAGGTCACTGCCGGAGGCCCGGTCGCGGTCGGCCTCGGGCGCGAGCCGGTCGAGCACGGCGTTGCGCACCCGCTCGGCCAACGGCGTGCTGACCGGGCCGAGTTCACCGCCGGTGAGCGCCCAGTGCGCCGCCCAGCCGGCCGGGCCGACCCGCTCGACGGCCCGCCGCCGGGCCTCCTCCCAGGGCCGGGTGCGGACCTCCTCGCGCACGCTCACCGCCCCGGCGGCCCGCAGCTCCAGCGCGGCCTCGGCGGCCGCGAGCGGCGAGCCGAACCAGCGCACGGCCGCGGGTTCGGGCAGCCCGGCCGCCCGGTAGGCGGCCCGCACCGCGCGTTCGACCGCCGCCCGGTCGGCCGGCCCGGTGGCGGCCGAAGCGGCCCGCCAGCGCGCCGTGGCCCCGGCGGCGCCGGCCGCCCCGCCGACCTCGCCGCCCCCGCCCGTGTCCGCGTCCGGATCCGCCGGGTTGGCCCGGATCACCGTCTCCGTCGTCATCGTCTGCTCCGTTCCCCGGCCGGGCTCCCCACCCGGCCGTCCGTTCCCGTTCGCATCCCCGGTGCCGCACCCGCGCCGACACTCGCTCCCGCACTCGCGGCGGCACTCGCCCCCGCACCCGCCCCCACAGTCAGTCCGCGACCACCCGCACCGCGCCCGGCACGTACTCGCGTTGACGGACCACCCGGTACCACCCCCTGGGCAGCGGTATCGCCGCGTGCTCCTCGTGCACCACCCGGCCGCCCTCCGGCAGGTGCAGCCAGGCCTCGCCGAAGGGCCCGGCCTCCCGGCGCAGCTCACCGGGGCCGACCACGGCGTGCGCATGGCCGGTGACCTCACCGAGCGCGAGCACCATCCGCCCCCGTGCGTCCCGGGGCTGCACGGCCAGCCCGGACACCCGCAGCGGCACCACGACCTCCGCGACCGGCACGATCAACACATCACCCTGGCGGTACATCAGCCCTCCCACGCCGTACGGCCGGACCCCGACGGACGCCGGAACCCACGGCTCCGCCCGACCGGAGACGGTCACGCTCCGGAGCCACGACCCGAACGTAGAGCAAGGGTCTGACAATGCGCCCGGGCCGCCACCCGGCCACCGGTCTGTCGGACCCGCCTGGTAGACAGTCGTTCGGTCCGATTCCCCGGAGGAGCAGCGCATGACCGTCAACCACCACCTCGAGCAGTTCCACGGTCTCCCGGTCTTCGACTTCGTCCAGGCCCTGGAGGCGGCGGAGGCGGCGGAGGCAGCCGGGCCGACCGACGGCGCCGGGCCCGCCCCGCTGCCGGACGCGGCCGCGGTCGCCTGGCGGATCCGGCTCGACTACGAGTCCGAGCGGACGTGGCCCGAACGCTGGCAGCAGTTCCTCGAGGCCGTCGACACCGAGCGGGTCACCGCCCTGGTGATCGGCCAGTGGGCGCCGGAGGAGCCGGACTCCTTCCGGGAGCCGCTGGAAGCGGTGGTCGCCGCCGCGCCCCGACTGCCCGCCCTGCGCGCGCTGTTCGCCGGGGACGTCACGTACGAGGAGTGCGAGATCTCCTGGATCCAGCAGTGCGACGTGACACCGCTGCTGACGGCCTTCCCCGCACTGGCCGAACTGGTGGTGCGCGGCGCCTCGGAGGACTGGGAGGGCCGGGGCGGCCTCGCCCTCCAGCCGTTGCGGCACGAGGCGCTCAAGGCGCTGCGCTTCGAGGCGGGCGGCCTGCCGGCCACGGTGGTCCGCGCGGTGGCCGCCTGCGAGTTCCCCGCGCTGGAGCGGCTGGAGCTCTGGCTTGGGGTGGACAACTACGGCGGCGACGCCACGATCGGCGATCTGACGCCCTTCCTGGACGGCACCGGGCTGCCCGCGCTGCGCCACCTCGGCCTGCAGAACAGCGAGTTCCAGGACGAGATCGCCGCCGCCCTCGCCCACGCCCCCGTGGTCGCCCGGCTGGAGTCGCTCAACCTCTCCATGGGCGTGCTGACCGACCAGGGCGCGGCCGCCCTGTTGGAGGGCCAGCCGCTCACCCACCTGCGCGCACTCGACCTCCACCACCACTACCTCACCGAGGAGATGCAGCAGCGCCTGCGCCAAGCGCTGCCCGGCGTCGAACTCGACCTCGGCGAACCGGGCAAGCCGGACGACCGGTGGCGCTACGTCGCCGTCGCCGAATAGCCCGCACCACCCCCTCCGGCTCCACCCGCCCCGCACCCGCCCGAGCACACCCGCCAGGATCCGACATGACGGTCTCGCACCACCTCAAGCACTTCCACGAGTTGCCGATCCACGAGTTCGCCCCCGACGACACCGGAAGCCGGCCCGAAGCCGGCGAGGCCGCCTGGCGGCTGGCCCTGGAGTACGACGCCCGGCACGGCTTCGAGGAGCTCTGGCAGTCCTTCCTCCGGGCCGTCGACCCGGCCGGGGTCCGCGCCCTGGTGATCGGCCCCTGGTGGCAGGGCGGCTACTCCTCCGTGCGGGTCGCGGTCGAGGCCCTGGCGGCCGAGGCCGACCGGCTGCCCGCGCTGGAGGCGGTCTTCCTCGGCGACGTCACCTTCGACGAGTGCGAGATCTCCTGGCTGGAGATGGACGACGTCACCCCGCTGCTGACGGCCTTCCCCCGGCTGGCCTCGCTGACCGTGCGCGGCGGCATGGACCTCTGCCTCCTCCCGGTGCGCCACGAACGGCTGACGTCCCTGCGCTTCGAGTCCGGCGGTCTGCCGGCCACCGTGGTCCGCGCGGTGGCCGGCTCCGAACTGCCCGCGCTGGAGCGGCTGGAGCTCTGGCTCGGGGTGGACGAATACGGCGGCGACACCACGCTGGACGACCTGACGCCCTTCCTGGACGGCTCGCGCCTGCCGCGGCTGCGCCACCTCGGCCTGCAGAACAGCGAGTTCCAGGACGAGATCGCCGCCGCCCTCGCCCACGCCCCCGTCGTGGCCCGGCTGGAGTCGCTCGATCTGTCCATGGGCGTGCTCTCCGACGAAGGCGCGGCGGCCCTGCTGGAGGGCCAGCCGCTCACCCACCTGCGCGCACTCGACCTCCACCACCACTACCTCACCGAGGAGATGCAACAGCGCCTGCGCCAAGCCCTGCCCGGCGTCGAACTCGACCTCACCGAGGCGGAGGACGCGGGCGAGGACGACGAGGACCGCTACGTCGCGGTCGCCGAGTAGCCGCAGGCGAAGACCGGAGACGGAAACGGAATCGGCACGGAAGCAGCAACGGCAACAGCAACGGCAACGGAGAGAGGACACGGCACGATGACGCAGCAGTTGACCGTCCTCGGCAACCCCGGGCACCGGCGGGTGACGCTGTTCGCCGCCGCCGCCCGGGCCGCCGGCCTGCCCGAGCCCGCGGTGCTGCCCTGGCTGGACGTCCTGCGCGGCGGGTACCGGCTGCCGGAGGGCACCCTGCTGCGCATCGAGTCCCCCGGTGAGGAGCCGCTGGTCGACGAGCTGCTCCGCGGCCCGGCGCTCGGCTCCGGCTACGCCCCGACCAGGGTCGAGGGCACGGCCGTCTGGTACGCCGGGGTGCTGACCGCCCTGCGCGGGCTGGCCGCGCACCCCGGGGTGCGGCTGCTCGGCGACCCGGAGGAGATCGGCGTGATGTTCGACAAGCGCCGGACGCACGCACGGCTCGCCACGGCCGGCGTGCCGGTGCCCCGGGCGCTCACCGGCCAGGGCCCCAACGGCCCGGGCCCCGGTGGCCAGGACCCCGGCGGCGAGCTCTCCGGCTGGGACCAGCTGCGCGAGCGGCTCGCCGCGGCCGGTCTGCACCGGGTCTTCGTCAAGCCCGCGCACGGTTCCTCCGCCTCCGGGGTGATGGCCCTGGAGTTCGGCCCGCGCGGCCGGCTGCTGGCCACCACCTCGGTCGAGCTGGCTGACGGCCGGCTGCACAACTCGCTGCGGGTGCGCCGCTACCGCGACGAGCGGGAGGTCGCCGAGATCGTCGACCGCCTGGCACCGGACGGGCTGCACGTCGAGCAGTGGATCCCGAAGGCCTCCCAGTCCGGCCGTTCGGCGGACCTGCGCGTCGTGGTGGTCGAGGGCCGGGCCACCCACGCGGTGGTGCGCACCAGCTCCCAGCCGATGACCAACCTCCACCTCGGCGGCGCCCGGGGCAGCCTC
Source organism: Kitasatospora sp. NPDC029367 (assembly GCF_055569135.1). Taxonomy (NCBI): domain Bacteria; kingdom Bacillati; phylum Actinomycetota; class Actinomycetes; order Kitasatosporales; family Streptomycetaceae; genus Kitasatospora; species Kitasatospora sp. NPDC029367. The sequence continues at coordinate 4,179 of NZ_JBVHYH010000051.1, read as the reverse complement.
GAGCTGGCCCGGGAGGCGGCCGGCCCGGCCTGGCCCACCCTGTTGGAGACGGCCGAGCGGGCGGCGGCCTGCTTCCCCGGCTCCCCGATGGTCGGCGTGGACGTCCTGCCCACCGCGGGCTGGCGCCGCGCCCTGGTCGGCGAGGTGAACGCCTTCGGCGACCTGCTGCCCGGGCTCACCGGCTTGCCGGACGGCCCGGCCGAGGGCCTCGACACCTACGGCGCCCAGCTCGCCGCCCTCGCCCGGCGCACCGACCAGGCCACTCGCACCAACCAGGCCACCCGTACCGGCCGGGCCACCCATACCGACCGCACAGAGCCCCGCACCCCCGCCCCGACGCACCACCAGAGCATGGAACCCTCCCGATGAACCACCAGCCCACGCCCGAGACGGCCGCCCCGAACCCCGACATGAACGCGGTCGTGGGCAGCCACGACCTGCTGCTCGTCACCCTCGACACGCTGCGCTTCGACGTCGCCGAGGAGCTGGCCGCGGCCGGCCGGATCCCGAACCTCGCCGCCTTCCTGCCCGGCGGCCGCTGGGAGCGCCGACACGCGCCCGGCAGCTTCACCTACGCCTCCCACCAGGCGATCATGGCCGGTTTCCTGCCCACCCCGGCCGCTCCCGGCGGCCCGCACCCGCGCCTGTTCGCGGCCCGCTTCGCCGGCTCGGAGAGCACGGCCACCCGTACCTGGGTGTTCGACGCGGCGGACCTGCCGACCGCGCTGGCCGCGGCCGGGTACCGAACGGTCTGCATCGGCGGCGTCGGCTTCTTCAACAGGCAGGGCCCGCTCGGCTCGGTCCTGCCCGGCCTGTTCCAGGAGAGCCACTGGGAGCCCGCGATGGGCGTGGCCTCCCCCACCTCCTTCGAGGAGCAGGTCGCCCGGGCCGAGCGGATCGCCGCCGAACAGCCCGCCGAACAGCCGCTGTTCCTGTTCCTGAACGTCTCGGCGCTGCACCAGCCCAACTGGTTCCACCTTCCCGGCGCCACCCGCGAGCACGGCGACTCGCGGGCCAGCCACGCCGCCGCCCTGGAGTACGTGGACGCCCACATCGGCCGCCTCTTCACCGCGATGAGCGCCCGCCGACCCTGCTTCGCCGTCGTCTGCTCCGACCACGGCACGGCGTACGGCGAGGACGGCTACACCGGGCACCGGATCGGCCACGAGGTGGTCTGGACGGTCCCGTACGCCCACTTCACCATCCCGCCCGGCCACGGCGCGGTCACCGCCCCCTCCCCCGCCAGCACCCCCGAGGAGCGCGCATGACCACCGCACCCCCGCTTGCCGACTCGCCCTACCAGTCCTACGTCTACGCCTACCCGCACAAGACGGCCTACCGCCGGCTAGCCGAGCGCCCGGCGCTCAGCGAACTCTGGGCCGGGGAACCGCAGCACGCCCTCTCGCTCTACGTGCACGTCCCGTTCTGCGAGGTCCGCTGCGGCTTCTGCAACCTGTTCACCCGGATCGGCAGCCCCGAGGGCCTGACCACCGCGTACCTGGACGCCCTGGAGCGCCAGGCCGACGCCGTGCGCTCGGCGCTGGACGGCGACGCCCGGTTCGCACTGGCCGCGTTCGGCGGCGGCACCCCGACCTACCTGACGGCCGCCGAGCTGGAGCGGCTGTGCGACATCGCCGAGCACCGGATGGGCGCCGACCTGCGGGCCGTGCCGCTCTCCGTGGAGGCCTCGCCCGCCACCGCGACCGCCGACCGGCTGGAGGTACTGGCCGCCCGCGGCACCACTCGGCTGAGCCTGGGGGTGCAGTCCTTCGACGACACCGAGGCCCGCTCGGCCGTCCGCCCGCAGAAGCGCGCCGAGGTGGAGGCCGCCCTGGCCCGGATCCGGGCCGCCGGGATACCGGTGCTGAACATCGACCTCATCTACGGCATCGACGGCCAGACCGAGGCGAGCTGGCTTCGTTCACTGGACGCGGCCCTGCACTGGCAGCCCGAGGAGCTCTACCTCTACCCGCTGTACGTCCGCCCGCTGACCGGCCTGGCCCGGCGCGGCGAGCAGGAGAGCGCCGCCGCCTGGGACGCCCGCCGGCTCGCGCTCTACCGGGCCGGACGGGACCACCTGCTGGCCAACGGCTACCAGCAGGTGTCGATGCGGATGTACCGTCGCGCGGCCTCCCCGCAGGCCGGCCAGGGCGAGTACGCCTGCCAGACCGACGGCATGGTCGGCCTGGGCTGCGGCGCCCGTTCCTACACCTCGCGGCTGCACTACTCCTTCGACTACGCGGTGAACGCCACCGAGGTGCGCGGCATCATCGACGACTACGTCTCCACCGAGGACTTCCACCACGCCGAGGTCGGCCACTGGATGGCCGGCGGGGAGCCGCGCCGCCGCCACCTGGTCCAGTCCCTGCTCCAGGCCGAGGGCATGCCGCTGGCCGACTACCGTGCCCGCTTCGGCAGTTCACCGGCCGAGGACTTCGCCGCGGAGCTGGCCGGCTTCGCCGAGCGGGGCTGGCTGGCCGCCGACCCGGAGCGGCTGCGGCTCACCCCGGAGGGCCTGGCCCACTCGGACGCGGTCGGGCCGCTGCTGTTCTCGCCCGAGGTCCGGGCCCTGATGGCGGGCTACGAGGCGAAATGACCTTCCTCGGCATGCCCTCCGGCGCCCCCGTCCCTGCGGACGTCGACACCGCCGTAACCGTCGACGCCGACGCGGCGCAGGCCCGCGACCTCACCCTGCTCTACCGCGGCCCGCTCGCCTCCTGCGACTACGACTGCCCCTACTGCCCGTTCGCCAAGCGCCGCGACTCGCCCGAGCAGCTGCGCGCCGACCGGGCCGCGCTGGAACGCCTCACCACCTGGGCCACCGCCCGCGCGGGCACCGGTGACACCCTGTCGCTGCTGTTCACCCCCTGGGGCGAGGGCCTGGTCCGCTCCTGGTACCGCCGCGCGCTGGTCGAGCTGAGCCGGCTCCCGCACGTGCGCCGGGTCGCGATCCAGACCAACCTGAGCTGCCGCACCGGGTGGCTGGCCGAGGCCGACCCCGCCACCCTCGCCCTGTGGGTCACCTACCACCCCGGCCAGGTGCCCTTCGACCGCTTCCTCGCCAAGTGCCGCGAGCTGGACGCGCTGGGCGTGCGCTACAGCGTGGGCGTGGTCGGGCAGCCGGACCACCTCCCCGAGGCCCGGAGGCTGCGCGCGGCGCTCGCCCCCGAGGTGTACCTGTGGATCAACGCGGCCGAGGGCCGCAGCTACACCGATGCCGAGGCCGCGCAGTGGACGGCCCTCGACCCGCACTTCGGCTACAGCCGGCACGCCCACCCGAGCGCCGGACTGCCCTGCCGCACCGGCGAGTCGGTGCTCTCCGTGGACGGCGACGGCACGGTGCGCCGCTGCCACTTCGTCCGGGACGTCCTCGGCAACCTCTACGACGGCAGCTACCGCGCCCGGCTGCGGCCGCGCCCCTGCCCACTGCCGGTCTGCGACTGCCACATCGGTTACGTCCACCTGGAGACGCTGCCGCTGTACGAGCTGTTCGGCGCGGGCGTGCTGGAACGGGTGCCGCAGGAGTGGGCTCGGGGCAGCTGATCGTCCGCGCCCCCGCGTGACCGGCCGCGCACGGCCCGCAGCGCTCCCCGGCCCACCGAGCGCCCGGCCGCGTACCTCCCTAGCCTGGTAACCGAGAGGAGGCGAACCACCATGCTTGGAGACGGACCGCTGCAAGCAGTCATCCCCGCCACCGATCTCGCCCGCGCCAAGGCCTTCTACACCGACACCCTCGGCCTCAAGGTCGTCGAGGAGCACGAGGAGGAGCTGACCGGCGAATGCGGCGCGACGCAGTTCACCATCTACCACACCCCCAGCGGCGGCCAGGCCGCCCATACCCTCGCCAGTTTCAAGGTCGCCGACCTCGACGGCGAGATGACCGCGCTGCGTGAGCACGGCATCACCTTCGAGGAGTACGACTTCCCCGGCCTCAAGACGGTCAACGGCGTCGCCGAGGGTGAGGGCATGCGCGCCGCCTGGTTCAAGGACAGCGAGGGCAACATCCTCTGCGTGTCCCAGCGCGTCGGCAGCTGACCCAGCCCCAACCGCACCCCGCCCCCAACCGCACCCGGGACGCCGGGGGGGGGGGGGGGGGGGGGGGGGGGGGGGGGGGAGGGGGGGGGGGGGGGGGGGGGGGGGGGGGGGGAGGGGGGGGGGGGGGGTGGTGTGATTTGGGTC
>NZ_JBVHYH010000050.1:59236-68043 GCF_055569135.1 Kitasatospora sp. NPDC029367 | reverse complement strand
CCGACGAATCGCCTAAAAGACAGCCGGTCGGCGTCGGTCAGTCCGTGAGTCAGACCCGGCGGAGAAGCCACCACACATCCTCACTGTCAGTCCTCGAAGACCCGTCTCAACTTCCCGAGTGCGGACTCGATCTCCGCCATGTCCGTGGCCGAGAGCTTCGCGACGTAGGCGTCGTGGAGCTCCCGCTCGTACCGGAGCACGGTCTCCCGGTAGGCCGTGCCACGGGCCTCCAGGCGGAAGACGTGGACGCGTCCGTCCCGGGGGCTGCGCTGCCGGGAGAGGTAGCCGTCCTTCTCCAGGCGCGCCAGGTGCTGGCTGACGGCGCCCTTGGACACGCCCAGGCGCTCGGCCAGGTCCTTGGGGGTGACGTCCGGGTCGGCCACGATCTGCCCGAGCACGAGGTGCTGTTGGGCGGTGAGCCCGAACTCGTCGTAGCGGGGCCCGTGCCGTTCCGAGAGGAGCCGCAGGTCCGCGACGAGCTGGTTGAGCCGGGCGCTGCGGGCGTGCAGGTCGGCGCCGTCGGGTCTTTCGCCGGTGTCCATCGGGCTCGTCACTCCGCGGTCGGCGGCTGCTCGGTGGCGCGGCTGCGCCTCCTGAGCCCCAGGCGGGACCTGACCGCCCGGACGGCTTCCTTGCCGACGCCGGCCATGCCGATGAGGGCGCTCGTCTCGGCGACCACGAGTGTCCCGCCGAAGGCGGCGGCCTTGGCGCCGGAGTCCAGCGGGAGGAAGAGGATGACGAGGACGGCCACGTAGGTCAGGGCACTCAGGATGAGGAGCGCGATGCCGATCCTGAACCTGAGCGGCTTCTTCGGGGATGCTGAGGTCGCCGGGGTCGCAGTCATGGAAATAGTTTAGAAATCTAAATAATCCGTGGTCAAGGACCCCGACGGGCTCCGGGTGCGGGGTGTTCGGGAAAGGTTTGGCGGGGCGCCCGGGAAATCTTGTATGGTTCTTCGCGAATCATCCAGAGGGGTGGAGGGACCGGCCCTACGAAGCCCCGGCAACTCCCCGTTCGACCCGGCGTCCGAAGTACGCGCCGTGCCGTCCGGGGTCAGTGCCAACTCCGGCCTGTCGCCAACGTGGCGCGGGGAAGATGAGGAGACACGGTGCTCTCAGTGCTGTCCTTCGCCCGGGCGCTTCCCGCCCCGGCCCTTTCGCGTACCCGTTTCGTGCTCGGCGCAGGCGATCTGCTGTTCCCGCAGGCCTGTCCCCGCTGACCACCCCGCTCCCACCCCAACGGAGCGCCCGTGAGCCGTACCCACCCGTCGCTCACGGGATCTGAGACTGGAGTACCCGTCCATGGAGAACACGAGCGGCGTCGGTGTGCTCGACAAGATCACCTCGATCCTCGGCACCCTGGAGGCCGGCCCGGCCACCTTGGCCGGGCTGGTCGACGCCACCGGCCTGGCCCGGCCGACCGCCCACCGGATCGCCGTCGCACTGGAGCACCACCGGCTGCTCGGCCGGGACCTCCAGGGCCGGTTCGTCCTCGGCCCGCGGCTTGCCGAACTCTCGGCGGCGGCCGGTGAGGACCGCCTGCTCGCCGCGGCCGGCACGGTCCTCACCCACCTGCGCGACGTCACCGGCGAGACCGCCCAGCTGTACCGCCGGCAGGGCGAGGTCCGGATCTGCGTCGCGGCCGCAGAACGCCTCTTCGGCCTGCGGGACACCGTGCCGGTCGGCCTCGCCCTGCCGATGAAGGTCGGGTCCGCCGCCCAGGTCCTGCTGGCCTGGGAGGAGCCCGAGCGGCTCCACCGCGGGCTCCAGGGTGCTCGGTTCACCGCCACCGCGCTCAGCGGGGTGCGGCGCCGGGGGTGGGCCCAGTCGATCGGCGAGCGCGAGCCCGGCGTCGCCTCCGTCTCCGCGCCGGTGCGCGGCCCGGCCGGCCGGGTGGTGGCCGCGGTCTCCGTGTCGGGGCCGATCGAACGGCTCAGCCGGCACCCGGGTGCGCGCCTGTCCCAGGCCGTCATCGAGGCGGCGGGCCACCTCACGGACGCGCTGCACCGGCCGTGACCGGGCCGCCGGCGCGGCTCGGACCTGAGCGTTCGAGGCCGAGCGGCCGCCGGCGCGGAGCGTTTCCGCGTCGGCGGCCGCCGGTCGGGTCAGCGCCGCAGGTGTTGCACGGCGCGCAGGCCGACGGCGGGCGCCCCGGTGTGCGCGCCGGTGCGCGCCGCCTGGGCGGTCGGTGCGGCCGCGCCCGGGCTGCGCAGGGTGTCCGGCCGGAAGCGGCCGCTGTACACGTCGGTGGAGTTCAGCGGGGCGCCGCTGCTGGCGGTCACCAGCACCGGGCGGACCAGGCGGCCGTCGGCGATCAGGGCCTGGTAGTCGCCGAGGAAGTGGCCCCCGGCGTACGGCGCCTGGAGCCAGTCGAAGACCGGTGAGATCTGCCGCTCGACCGGACTGTTCTCGCCGCCGCGCGGGAAGCTGAGCAGCCAGGCGGCGGTGGGCAGCGTGGAGGTGTCGCCCGGGGTGAGGTAGCGCAGGTCGTAGTAGCTGACGGCCACGGTGCCGTCGCCCGTCACGGTGATGGACGGGGTGAACGCCGGTGCGCCCGGGGCCTGGTTGAGCCGGGTCGGGCCGCTCCAGGTCCGGCCGCCGTCCGTGGAGTGCACGAGTTGGATGGCGTCGAACCTGCCGCCGGTGGACTCCGAGCCCTCGTAGGCGAGGTACAGCTCACCGGTCTGCGGGTCGATCGCCACGCTGGGCAGGCCGGCGCCGGCCCGGAGGGACTTGGTGGCGTCGGCGGGCGCGTTCGGGTGGACCTCGGGGACGGAGGTGTCGGCGGCGACCCGGACCGGCCGGCTCCAGGTGCGGCCCTGGTCGGTGGAGCTGACCATGCCGAAGTGCACGTCGCTGACGGTGGTGGCGGTCGCGTCGGTGAAGGTGATCCAGTCGAAGAAGTCGTACAGCGTGTCGGTGCGCGGGTCGACCACGATCTGGTTGCCGATGGTCTGGGTGTTCGGCGTCGTGGCGGTGGTCACGAAGGGCTTCGCCGGGGACCAGCTCCGGCCGTGGTCCCGGGTGACGGACAGGTAGCCCGGCCCGTCGAAGACCGGGGTCGGGCCGGCGGCCTGGTCCACCCGGTCCCAGACCTGGTAGGCCACGCCCGGGTGCACGGGGTCGGCGGTGACGGCGTTCTTGTCGTCGGTGATCGCCGGGTCGTCGTCGCTGATCAGTTCGGTGACGTGCTGCCAGCTGCGCCCGCCGTCGGTGGAGGTGGCGGCGGCCACCGCGCTGCGCGCCGTGGTGGCGTCGAAGACCAGGGCGCTGGCGTACGCGGTGCCGTCGGGGCCGAAGCTCACCCAGCCGTCGGAGGCGCGCTGGTAGGCCAGCCCGCCCGGCGCGCAGTGGGTGAAGGGCAGGGCCGTCTGGGTGAAGTGCACGCCGTCCGTGGTGTAGCTGGAGCTCAGGCCCCGGGCACCGCCGTTGGACCAGCGGTCCTGCTGGTAGATGGTGATCGTGTTCGCCGGATCCAGCGGGTTGGCGGCGGCGTACGGTTCCTCCTCCGCGCCCGGGTAGTTGGTGCCGTCGCCGTCCGCGCCGAGGTCGCAGGAAGCGTACGGATCGCCGGGTGAGATCACGGCGAGCGGTGCGCCGGGCGAGGCGTCGGGCGGGTTCGTGCCGGCCGTGGCCGCACCGGCCGGGGTAGGGGTACCGGCGGCGACGGCGGCGAGGAGGAGCGCTGCGGTCGCGGTGGCGAGCGGTGCCCTGGTGCGGAACTGCATGGAGACCCCCATGGTCGTCGGCGGGAGGTGCCTGGTGTCCTGGGTGGTGCTGCGCCGTGCTCTGCTCCGGTGCCGAACGGGAGTCGGCACCCGGTCGGCCGCGCGGGATGCCCGGTCGGTCGGCCGCGATGCCCGGTCGGCCGCGCGAGTCTAGCCAGCGGTAGGGGGCGCGCCAACGGTCCGCGCGCGCTCCTTACCGAGTCCGTACCATCGGCCGCCGTCCCCTCCCTGACCTGGGGTTATACGGGCCGGCCGGTGCGGTGTGTCTACCGCCCGCTCTCCCACAGGGCCTGGTGGACGGTCCGCAGGGCGGTGGCCGACTGTTCCCAGCCGTGCCACCAGAACAGCCCGCCGTCCGGGCTGGCCTCGGTGGCGAGGGCGGTCAGGTGGGCCCAGGGGCCGGGTGGGATGCCGAACCGGGGCCGGGCGGCGAGCCGTTGGGCTGCCTCGGTCTCGACCGGGACCATGCCGACCAGTGGGAAGGGTGTGCCGTCCGCGGTCCGGCCGGTGCCGTGCAGCATCGGGTGCAGGGTGATCGGGTCGAGCAGCAGGGTGAGCTCGGCGCCGGGCACCGGGGCCGGGCCGTCCTGCCAGCCGAGGCGCCGACCGCTCGACTCGGCCTTGGGCACGGGCCGTCCGTCGAGGGTGACCCCGTCCGCCGCGATCCGCAGCTGGGCACCGGCGTCCGGACGGGACGGCAGCCGCAGCCGGTAGTCCCCGTACAGACAGGGCGGGACGTCCGGCAGCGGCCGGTCGAAGGGGACGGTGACCGCGTCCACCTCGAAGCCCGTCGGGCCGAGCAACACCGCGGCGGTGACGGCTTCGCCGTCGACGGTGACGTGCAGGCTCGGGAGCGCGCCGGGGGTGTCGGACACCACATCCACCCGCACGCCCTCGGCCTGGTAGCCACCCACCAGGTCGGCGAGCGGCGGGATCTCCGGCAGCGGGTACTCCGTCAGGCAGACAATGCGCGCGACGGAGCCTGCCGTCTCAACGGCACCGGCAGCGCTGACGGTGCCGACGAGTCGGCGACGCCCGTCCCGGCCGAACTCGGTGCGCAGCTCGCCGCCACTGCCGTCCGGCTCGCGCCAGCGCAGCACGCCGCGCTCGTAGCGCGGGTCGGCGATCCGGCGGCCGTCGACGTGGACCCGGTGCCGGGGCGGGTCGGTCGCGCGGCCCAGGACGTAGACGGACAGCTCGCCGTCCGGCGTGCCGTACAGGCCCGTCCAGGGGTAGAGGGCGTCGGCCAGGACGGAGTCCAGGTCCTGGCGGAGCGACGGCCAGCCCGTGATGCCGTCCCGCAGTAGTGCGCGTGCCTCGGACTTGCGGGTCAGCAGGGTGCGCAGCCGTCGTGCGGCCTCCGGGGCGGGCCGGTGTCGTACGCCGCGGGCGGCGGCCTGGAGGGCGAGGTCCTCGCGCCGGGACAGCAGGGCGCGTTCGGCCGCGCCGAGCTCCGGTGGTGCCCAGTCGGCGACGGCGGCCGCGGGCTCGCGGACGTAGCGTTCGCGCAGGGCGCTGTCCTCGCCGAGGGCGAGGACGAAGCGGGCGCCGGGCGTGTCCTCCTGCCAGTGGTACGCGGCCGGGATGCGGAAGTCGGCGAAGCCGTCGAGTGCGGCGAGTTCCCGCGGGCCGTACTCGTCGATGGTGCGCAGCGGCCCGTCGGGCGGGCGGACGGTCTGGCCGGGCTGGAGCAGGCCGAGGCGGCGCAGCACCTGCGGGTCGGCCGGTGCGGCGGCGGTGGGGGCCAGGTACCAGGTGGAGGCGCTGGTGACGGTGCGCTGCACGGTCGGGTCGCGCAGGGCGGCGACGGTGTGCTCGGCGGTGACGGGTTCGAGGCCGCGGTAGCGGGCGCCGATGTAGTTGACCACGGTGTGGTCCGGTCCGTAGACCTCCTCCAGCCGGTCCAGCAGCACGGGCAGGTGCCGGTTGGTGAACCCGGCGCGCTGGTAGTCGAGTTCACCGACGATGCCGACCTGCCAGAGCACCAGGTGCAGGCCCGGGTCGATGCGCCGGCCGCGGATCAGCAGGTCGGAGGCCTCGAAGGTCTGCATGCCGGGGGTGCTCGGGTCCACCCCGAGGTCGGCGCAGAGCACGTCCAGGGCGCTGATGCCGGGCCGCATCACGGCACGGTGCCCCTCCCGGCGGGCGATCCGCACGGCGCGGTGGGAGGAGAGCACGAAGATGCCCGGGTGGCCGTAGAAGACCGCGGCCACCCGGCGCCCCGCGCGGACGAAGTGCAACACGGCTTCGGACATCTGGACGTACGTCAGGTAGCGGTCCTTGGCGTCGTCGTAGAGGACACCGAGGTCGTAGGCGTCCGGGCGCCAGGCGTTGATCCGGACCACGGTGGCCGGGTCCGCCACGCAGTGGAAGACGTGGTCGGCCTCGCGGAGCAGGCGCTCGTCGGCCCGGGTGAACCCGGCCGCCTCGATGCCCGAGCCGAGCACCGTCAACTCGCCCCTGGCGCCGCTGGATTCACCGCCGGGAGGGCCGGCGGCGGCGATCGCACGGGTCAGTTCCGCCCACCGCTCCTGGTGCTCGCGCCGGGACGGGAACCGGTCGAAGGGGCGGCGGTAGCGGTGGGCGGAGGGGGAGTCGACGTCCATGCGCGCGGGGCTGGCCTCAGACCGTGTCGGGGGCGTCGGCGGCCCCGGCGGCCACGGCGTCCACCAGCAGCGGGGGGTCGAGCTGCACGTACATCTGGACGACCTGCGGGGGCAGCGGATCCATCTGGATGACCTGCGGCGGCAGCGGATCCATCTGGGTGACCTGCGGCGTGGGCTCCACCGTGTCCGCGAGGTCAGCCGGGTCCGCGAGGTGCACGAGCTCCGGGCCGCAGTCCCCGGCCAGGGCGAGGTCGACGTCCACGTCGATGTCCACGACGTCGACGGGAGTCCTGCTTGCGGTGAGCGTGATCACGGCGGTCACTCGTCCCCTCGGAGCCACGGTGGAAGGCGAGTTCATGCTACTGGCCGACCGCTCGCCCGAACAGGGGTGGCGACCTCCGCCCCGAGTCCGTCAGGCAACCGGCCCAGCCCCGCGCGCGCCGGCCGACCCGGCCTGGTGAGCTGTGCGGGGAGCCCGCCACCGACCGGCCTCCCGGACCGCCCGAAGGAGCCCCCGTGCCGGACCCGACGACCTCGTACGCCGACCTGCGCGCCCTGGTGATCAACTGCACCCTCAAGCGCTCCCCGGAGCGCAGCCACACCCAGGGCCTGATCGACGTCAGCACCGGCATCATGGAGCGCCAGGGTGTGCAGGTCGAGGTGCTCAGGGCCGTGGACATCGACATCGCGACGGGCGTCTGGCCGGACATGACCGAGCACGGCTGGGAGACCGACGAGTGGCCGGTCATCTACTCGCAGGTCATGGCCGCAGACATTCTCACGCTCGCCGGACCTGTGTGGCTGGGGGACAACTCCTCCGTGATGAAGCGGGTGATCGAGCGGCTGTACGCGTGCTCGTCGATCCTGAACGAGCACGGACAGTACGCCTATTACGGTCGGGTCGGCGGCTGCCTGATCACCGGGAACGAGGACGGCGCGAAGCACTGTGCGATGAACGTCCTGTACAGCCTCCAGCACCTCGGATACACGATCCCGCCGCAGGCCGATGCGGGCTGGGTGGGCGAGGCCGGGCCGGGGCCGTCGTACCTGGACGCCGGGTCCGGCGGGCCGGAGAACGACTTCACCAACCGCAACACCACCTTCATGACCTGGAACCAGCTCCACCTGGCCCGGATGCTCAAGGACGCCGGGGGCATCCCGGCGCACGGCAACCAGCGCTCGGAGTGGGACGCGGGCTGCCGCTTCGACTTCGAGAACCCCGAGCACCGCTGAGCCCGGCCGAATCGCGCGGTCGTTGCGCGGTGTCGGGCGGGCTGGGGGCGGTTGGGTCGGCGTCGTGCGCGCGAGCCCGTGACGGAGTCAGCGGCCCGGGGCGGTGCGGGGTGGGGTGGGGAGGACGCGGAAGGAGAGGCCCGCCGCGGTGAGGCGGTCGATCAGGGGGCGGCCCATGGCGACCGCCGTGGTGAGTTGGCCGGCCCGTGGGGGGAGGTCGTCGTAGGCGAGGCAGAGGGCGGACTCGGCGAGCATCTTGGCGGTCTCCTGGTAGCCGGGGTCGCCGCCGGTGACCTCGGTGAGGAGGGTTCGGCCGTCCTGGGCCCGGGCGGCGAAGCGGACGGCGAACCAGGAGCGGGCCCGCTGCTCGGGGCCCGGGCCGTCGCCGGGTTTGCGCAGCCGCTCCAGGGCGTGGCGCAGGGTGGGGAGTTGGGCGGCCAGGGCGAGGGCCGCGACGGCGGTGAGGCCGGCCAGGGCGACCGGCAGCCGGCGGACGGCCGCGTAGTGGGTGTAGCCGAAGTCCGGGCCGTACTCGTCCAGTGCGGCGGCCGAGCGGGACACCACCTGGGGGTCGATCGTGGGCATCGGCACGGCCCAGGCGCGGGCCGCCCGGGAGTGGTGCGGTCGGCCGGTGGGGGTGCGGACCAGCCGGCCCTTCGGCCGGGGCTCGACGGCGCGGCGGGCGCGGGCGGCCCGGGCCATGGCCCGCGGCCGGGAGAGGGCCGTCAGCGCGGAGGCGAAGGTGCCGCCGGAGACGGTGCCGCCGACCCGGACGAAGCCCTCCACGGAGAGCCGGGCCACCGGGCCGCCGCGGCGGACCAGTTCGTCGACGGTGAAGAGCACGCCGAGGTCGTGCGGCACCGAGTCGAAGCCGCAGGCGTGCACCAGCCGGGCGCCGGTGGCCACCGCCCGCTCGTGGTGGCGGAGGTACATCCGGTCGACGAACTCCGGCTCGCCGGTGAGGTCCACGTAGTCGGTGCCGGTGTCCGCGCAGGCCGCCACCAGTGGTTCGCCGTGCCGCAGGTAGGGGCCGACGGTGGACACCACCACCCGGGCCGAGGCGGCCACTTCGCGCAGGGCCCGGTGGTCGGCGGCGTCGGCCACCAGCAGCGGGAGGTCGGCGCAGCGGGGGGGGGGGGGGGGGAGCCGCGACCTGGAGACGGTGAGCGGTAGCTCGTCCGGGCCGGCGACGGACCGGCGGCACGCCTCAGGAGCGGTCCGGGCCAGGTGCTCGGCTGGGG
>NZ_JBVHYH010000050.1:24189-59226 GCF_055569135.1 Kitasatospora sp. NPDC029367 | reverse complement strand
GCGTCTGTTGGGGGTGGGTGGGACCGGAGAGGGGGGGTGGCCCCCCCCCCCCCCCCCCCCCCCCCCCCCCCGCGCCCGGACGGCGGTGAGCCTGCGCTCGTCCCGGCCGGCGAGGGCCCAGCGGCAGCCCTCGGGCGCGGCCCGGGCCAGGTACTCGGCGGTGAGCCCGCCGGTGAACCCGGTGGCACCGAACAGGACGAGGTCGTACGGGCGGGGCTCGGCCATCAACGTTCCCTACTCACGGGTAATCGACTGCGCCACGCTAGGAGCCCGGCGTGGCACTGTCAACGGTCCCGGGCCGGCGTCAGAGCACGTCCGCGAGGAACTGCCGCAGGCGCGGGCTGCGCGGTGCGTCGAAGACCGCCCCGGGAGGGCCGGACTCGACCACCACCCCGCCGTCCATGAAGGCGACGCTGTCGGAGACCGAGCGGGCGAAGCCCATCTCGTGGGTGACCACCACCATGGTCATGCCCGCGCGGCCGAGGTCGGCCATCAGCGACAGGACGCCCTTGACGAGTTCCGGGTCCAGGGCCGAGGTCGCCTCGTCGAAGAGCATCACCTGGGGCTCCATGGCCAGCGCGCGGGCGATCGCCACCCGCTGCTGCTGCCCGCCGGACAGCCGGGCGGGGCGCACGTCGGCTTTGTGCCGCAGGCCGACCAGGTCGAGTTGGCGCAGGGCGGTCCCGGTCGCCTCCTCGCGGGAGAGGCCCCTGAGCTTGCGGAGCGGGAGGGTGAGGTTGCGCAGCACGCTCAGGTGCGGGAAGAGGTTGAACTGCTGGAAGACCATGCCGACCTGTCGGCGCAGCAGGTCGGGGTCGCGGTGCAGGACGCTCTCGCCGTCCAGCAGGACGTCGCCGCGGTCGGGCTCCAGCAGGCGGTTGATCGTGCGCAGCAGGGTGGACTTGCCGGAGCCGGACGGGCCGATCACGGAGAGGGTGTGCCCCTCGGGGACGTCGAGGTCCACGCCGCGCAGGATCGGGGTGCCGCCCAGCGACAGGTGGAGGTCCCGGCTGGCCAGGCTGACCGGGGAGAACTGCGTGCGGGTGGCGGTGGTGGTGGTGGTGGCGCTGGCCGTGGTGGAGGTGGGGCGGTGGTCAGACACGTGCCGCTCCTTCGGGGACGGGGGTGGACTCGGGCGCGGGCCGGGCCTCGGAGCGGGAGGCGGCGGCCGACGGTGTGCCGCGCCCGTGGCGGAGCCGTCGGTCGATCACGTTGACCAGGTGCGTCAGCGGCACGGTGAGCAGGAGGTAGAACAGTCCGGCGAGCACCAGCGCGGACTCGTTGCCGGTGGTGGCGGCGGAGTCCTGGCCGATCCGGAAGAGGTCGCGCTGATCGGCCGTCAGGCCGAGGAAGTAGATCAGGCTGGAGTCCTTGATCAGCGCGATGAGCTGGTTCACCCAGGCCGGCAGCACCCGCCGGACGCCGAGCGGGAGGATGATCAGCCGCATCGCCGCCGCGTACGAGAAGCCGAGCGCGCGCGCCGCCTCGAACTGGCCCGCCTCCACGCTCTGGATCCCGGAGCGGAAGATCTCCCCGAAGTAGGCGGCGGCGATCAGGGACAGTGCGAGGACCCCGAGCGGGTAGGGGTCCGGCCCCCAGACCTCCATCCCCTGGGGGGCCAGCCCCACGCCGATCAGCAGGATGGTGACCGCGGCCGGAAGACCGCGGAACACGTCGGTGTAGACCCGGGCCGGCCAGCGCAGCCAGCGGGTCCGGGCGATGCCGGCCACCGCCAGCAGCAGCCCCAGGACGGTGCCGATGACGGCCGAAGTCACCGCGAGGATCAGCGTGTTGGGCACGCCGGTGGTGAGCAGGTCGGAGAGCGCGGAGCGCATCGATTCCCAGTTGAAGAACGTCTCCGCCAGCGTGCCCAGCTGGTCCACGTCGGCCTCCTTGTCGTCCGGTTCGGTGGTTCGGTGGTGGGGTGGTGGTGGGGGGTGGTGAGGGGGTGGTGAGGGGGTGGGTCAGGGCGTCGGGGACGCGCCGGCCGGTGCGCCCGTGGTCGGGGCCGCCTTGACGGGCGGGTAACCGACCGAGCCGTTACCGGGCTTGAAGCCGTCCGGCACCGGGCGGCCCGGGTAGTACTGCTCCTGGAGGCGGGTCCAGGTGCCGTCCGCGATCACCTCGTCGAGGGCCTTGTTCAGCGCGGCGAGCAGCTCGGGGCGGTTCTGGGCGACGGCGAAGGCGGTCGGCGCGGAGCTGAGCTGCTTCTGGGCGAGGACCACCTTGCCGCCGCTGTCCTGGGCGCTCTTCTCACCGATCTCCGCGGGCGAGATCCAGGCCTCGGCCGTCCCGGCCTTGAGCTGGTTCAGTGCGCCGTTGTAGTCGGGCACGCGCACCGGGTTGAGGTTGTTCTTGGTCGCGTAGTCGTCCTGGACGGTCCCCTGGACGACCACGACGCGCTTGCCCGCCAGCTGGTCGAAGGCGGTGATCGGCGAACCGGCGGGGACGTCCAGGCCGAAGTAGCCGAAGTCGTAGCCGTTGGTGAAGGCCACCGTCTTCTTGCGGGCCTCGGTGACGGTGATGGACGAACTGCCCACGTCGAACTTGTGGTTGGCGACCTGCGACAGCAGCGAGGAGAAGTCCGTCGCCGCGAACTCCACCTTGAGGCCGGCCTTGGCGGCGACGGCGGTGAACAGGTCGTTGTCGAAACCGGTGAACTTGCCGTCCTTGAGGTACACGTTCGGCGGCGCGTCCGAGAGGGTGCCGACGCGTATCGTCCCCGGAACGGACAACTGGTACGGATTGTCGGCGGACTTCGCCGAGGAGGAGCCGCCGCCGCAGGCGGTGAGCGAGGCCAGCGAGGCGAGGACGGCGAGAGTGGTGACGAGAACCCGGCGCGGGCCCATGGAGGCTCCAGAGGTGTGGTGGTGAGGGGACGCGCGGCCGACCGGCCCGATCCGGCCCAGTCCGGTCCGGGACATACGGGGACCGTGGACCGTGGACCTGAGCAGGGCGAACGGCAGCGCACGACCGCACGGATCAGGGCGGTCGCGGAAAGGGCGAGCGGAAGAAAGGAGGGAAGGGAAAGGCAGGAAGGAAACGGGGGGACGCGAGCGCCCGGCGTCAGAGCCGGAAGAGGGCGTGCGTCAGCAGCTGGGGCGACAGCTCATCGCCGTCACACGGCGCAGGTCGATGTGCCTGCGCGAAACGAGGTAGCCAGCCATGCGGGCACTATGCGTGGTGATCGTCGGCGGAGTCAAATCTCCGCCGACGCCACGGCCTCACAGTTCGCGGATCACGCGCCTGGTCAGCGCGTACCCGAACGCGCCGGTCAGGCACAGTCCGGTCGTCGCGAACACCGCCCGGGCCCCGAAGGCGTCCACGGCCGCGCCGGCCGCGATCACCGATAGCGGGAAGACCCCCAGCGCGCAGAAGGTGATCGCCGCCATGACCCGGGCCAGCAGTGCGGGCGGGGTGCCCCGTTGCACGCCGGTGACGACCAGGACGTTGGTCACCGTGCTGGCGCCGCCGGCCAGGAGGAGCAGCAGCACGGCGCCGACCAGGCCGGTGAACGGCACCAGGCCGATCGCCGCACCCATCACCAGGCCGGAGAGCATCGCCGTACGGCCGCGCGAGCGCAGATCGGTGAGGCCGGCCGCGAAGAG
Organism: Kitasatospora sp. NPDC029367; assembly: GCF_055569135.1. NCBI lineage: Bacteria > Bacillati > Actinomycetota > Actinomycetes > Kitasatosporales > Streptomycetaceae > Kitasatospora > Kitasatospora sp. NPDC029367. The sequence goes on along the minus strand of NZ_JBVHYH010000050.1, from coordinate 55,618 downwards.
GCCGCCGACCAGCGCACCGCCGGTGAAGGCGGCCAGCAACAGGCCGAGCCCGACGGCACCGGCGCCGAAGCCATGGGTGGCCAGGGTCGGCAGGGCGACGCGGGTGGCGCCGCCCACCGTCAGATTGGCGATCACCGTCACCGTCAGCACCGCGCGCAGCAGTGGCGACTCCCGCAGCAGGGCACGGAAGTTCCTTGGTACGGAGGCGCGTTCGGAGATCGGGCCGGGCGGGGCGACCGGGCTGCCGCGACCGATCAGCAGCAGCGTCGCCGCCGACACGGCGAAGGTCGCCGCGTCCAGGCCCAGCGCGGCGGCCGGGTCCAGCCAGGCGACCAGCGGGCCGGCCAGTGCCGGGCCGAGCAGCCCGGCGCCGAAGGTGACCGTGCTGTTCAGGGCGTTGCCCGCATGCAGGTCCGCGGCGGGCAGCAGGGTCGGGGTGATCGCCCAGGCGGCCGGCAGGAACACCCCGGCGCCCAGGCCGACCAGCAGCGCCAGCCCGCCGATCAGCCGGAAGTCCGCCACCCCGGCGGCGGCCACCGCGCACAGGGCGGCGGTGGCGAGCAGCCGGCCGAGGTCGGCGGCCAGCAGCACCCGCCGGGCGCCGAACCGGTCGGCGAGCATCCCGCCGAGCGGGGTGGCGGCCAGCCGGCCCGCGCCGTAGGCGGCGACCACCAGGCTCAGTTGACGGGCGCCGCCGGCGAGGGAGTAGACCAGCAGCGGCAGGGCGACCACCTGGAAGGCGTTGCCGAACTCCGAGGTGGCCTGGCCGATCACCAGCAGCCGGAAGCCGCGGGCGCGCAGCGGCGCCAGGCCGAACCGGGGACGGAAACGCAACAGCCTTGCGGCGCGGGCTGGTTGCGCGTGGCCGTCTGCTTCCGTACGGCCGCCCGGCTCCGTACGGTTGTCCGCTTCCGCGCCGCCCTGCCCGTCGCTGCTCGTGCCGGTGCGGCTAGCCATCGAGCGACACCGGCAGCGACTCCAGGCCGCGCAGCATGATGGTGTTGCGCCAGGGCAGGGTCTCCTCCGGGGCGGCCAGCTCGATCCGGGTGAAGCGCGACAGCAGGCCGGTGAGCGCGACCTCGCTCTCCAGTCTGCCGAGGAAGGAGCCGAGGCAGCGGTGCAGGCCCTGTCCGAAGGCCAGGTGGCCGGGGTCGCCCCGGTCCAGGATCAGCCGGTCGGGGTTGGTGAAGCGGGCCGGGTCCCGGTTGGCCGCGCCGAGCGAGAGCAGTACCAGTTCGTCCGCCGGGATCTCGACGTCGTCGACCATCACGTCGGCGTTGGTGAACCTCAACGTGGCCATGCTGACCGGGGATTCGTAGCGGAGGAACTCGTCGACGGCGACCGGCATCGACGCCGGGTCGGCGCGCAGCAGGGCGAGCTGGTCGGGGTGGTGGAGCAGCGCCAGGGTGGCGGTGCCGAGCAGGTTGACGGTGGTCTCGTGGCCGCCGATCAGCAGCAGGAAGACCATCGAGAACACCTCCCGCTCGGTGAGTTCGCCGGCGTCCCGGGCCTGCACCAGGTCGGTGAGGATGTCGGCCTTCGGCGAGGCCCGCCGGGCTGCCATCAACTCCCGTAGGTAGTCGTTCAGTTCCTCGGTCGCCTGGGCGAACGTCAGGTCGCCGCCCTGGGTGAGGATCGCCGTCGACCAGGTGCGGAAGGCCTGCATGTCCTCCGGGGGGAAGCCGAGCAGTTCGCAGATGATCATGATGGGCAGCGGGAAGGCGAAGTCCGTGATCAGATCGGCGGTGCCCCGGCCGCGCAGCCCGTCCAGCAGGCCGTCGGCGGTGCGCTCCACCAGCGGCCGCATCTCGTCGACCCGTCGGCGGGTGAAGACGCCCTGGATCAGGCGGCGCAGCCGGGTGTGGTCCGGCGGATCGCTGTTGAGCATGTGGACGACCTCGGAACCGAGCGTCAGTCCCGCGCCGCGCCCGCTCGCGATGGCCTGGCTACGGCGGACGTCCTGCCCGAAGCGCGGATCCGTCAACGCGGCCCGGACGTCCTGGTAGCGCGTCACCAGGTAGACCGGCAGCCCCTCGCCGAACTCCACGACGGAGACCGCGCCGGCCTCGCGGATCCGGGCGAGCGTGGGGTACGGGTCGCGGATGAAGGCGGCCATCCGGGCTGCGGCGTCGTCGTCGACCGCGGTGGTCATGGGTCTCTCTCCTCGGGCTCGGAACTCTTGCGGCTGGGAGCCGGGTGGTCGGGTGGCTGGGCAGCCGGGTGGCCGGGAAGGCCGGGCAGTGGTGAAGGCCGTCAGACCGTCAGCGAGGGGAACGGCCAGCGGCGCACCCGCATCGGCAGGAACCAGGCGCGGCCCGCCTGCTCGGCGATCAGCCCGGCCTCGGCGAAGTCCCGGCGGACGGCGTCCGGCAGCAGGTCGACCTCGACGCCCTCGGACAGCGCCTCCAACTGTGCCAGGTGGCCCGGTTCGTCGATGGTGAACAGCTCCAGCGTCCCGAACCGGCGGTCCCGCACCTCGACGAAGCCGGGGCCGCGCCGGAGCACGCACTTGCTCGGGAAGTACGTGGCGCGCCAGTCGGCGAGCACCTCCTGCGGGCCACCGGTCAACTGCTCGGGCGGGTACAGGTGGTGGAACCGGCGCTGGGCCGCGCAGCCGTCCGGGCAGACCGCCTGCCAGAGCACGGCCAGCCCCTGTCCGGTCGCCTCGCGCAGCAGCATCAGCGCGCGGGCGGAGGCCGCCGGGGCGTCCGCGCACAGCCGTACCGGCTCGGTCAGCCGCAGGCAGCGGACCCCGGCCCGGTGCAGCTCGGTGACCTCCGCCTGCGCCGGGCCGGTCAGGGCGCGGCGGCCGAGCGCGAAGCCCGGCAACTCCCGTACGTCAGGGTCGTAGTCGAGCCAGAGCTCGACCTCGGGGGCGGCCGCGCGCCAGGCGGCGGCGCCACTGCCGTGCAGCCCGGTCCGTTCAGCCGATCGGGACGGCATTGGGCACCTCCTCGGTACGGGTACGGGTACGGGTACGGGCACGGGTGGCGGTGAGGGGGCGGGCTTCGGCTTCGGCCTCGGGACCGTGCCGGTGCCGCATCCGCATCAGCACCTGGTTGTCGGACTCGACGGCGACCTGGAGGTAGCCGTCGCCGTCGTGGAACAGCAGGCCCAGCGCGGTGAAGTGCTCCAGCACCGGCGCGACCGCCGCCGCGCCGCCGGGGACCTTGGCGGCCAGCGCGGCGGCCGAGCGGGGCCGGTCGAGCAGCCGGAAGACGGCGAGTTCCACCGGATCGGTCAGTTCGACCGCCCGCCAGTCGTACCCGGGGCGGGTGTTGACGAGCACGATCCGTGCGCCCGCGTCCCGGTAGCTGAGCCGGCTGTCGGGGAACCGCGCGAGCCAGGTGTCCACCGCCGCGCTCAGCCGCTCCGCGAGGTCGCCGCCGATCCCGCGCGGGGGCGCGCTGAACACGTAGGCCAGTTCGTTGAGTTCGCTCTCGGGGAGGCGGTAGGTCGCGCGGTACTGGAGGGCCGGCCGGGTGATCGCGAAGCCCAGCTCGGGGCGGTCGAAGTACGGGCTGAACCGCTCGATGGCGATCCGTCCCGCTCCGGTCGGCGGGTCGAGGTGGTGCAGCACGGGGAGCTGGCGGATCACCGACTCGTAGTCGTCCGGCTGTTCGCCCGGGAAGCCGTAGAGGTAGTTCCAGGTCACCGAGACCCCGGCGCTCTGCGCGTCCCGCAGTGCGCGGACGTTCTGGCAGCCGGTCACCCCCTTGTCCATGATCCGCAGCACCCGGGTGCTCAGGTTCTCGATGCCGGGCTGGACCTGGGCCGCGCCGGAGTCGCCGAGCAACTGGAACTGGTGGCGGCGCAGGTTGGCCTTGATCTCGAAGTGCAGCCGTAGGTCGACCGGGAGTTCGGCCAGCGATTTCAGGACGGTGTCGAAGTAGCCCATGTCCAGGATGTTGTCGACCACGTAGACGTCCAGCAGCTGGTGGCGCTCGGCGAGGGTGAGCACCTCTGCGAGGAAGTCGGCCGGTGGCTTGGAGCGGAACGCCATCGAGGACCCGTTGAGCCCGCAGAAGGTGCAGTGGTGCTTCTCGCCCCACCAGCAGCCACGGGAACCTTCGAGGACCAGCTTGGGGTCGACCCAGCCGGCCGCGACGGAGGCGTCGAGCCGCTCGAAGAAGCCGTCGTAGCGGGGCGTGAGGATCGCGGCGGGCGGCAGCGGCCGCTCGGTCATCGGATTGGCCGTCGACCTCCCGGTGGCGTCGCGCCAGCACAGGCCGGGGACGGTGGAGGGGTCCTCGCCTGCCAGGAGTGAGGGGAAGGCGGCCTCGCCCTCGCCGCGCACCACGTAGTCCAGGAAGGGGAAGTTGCGGTGCAGCGCGGCGCCCTGCGGACCGTCGCAGTTCGCGCCGCCGAAGACCGTGCGCACCTGCGGGCAGCGGTGCTTGAGCAGCTTCGCGGCGGCGAGGCTGGCCGTGTTCTGCTGGAAGGTGGTGGTGAAGCCGACCAAGTCCGGTGGGTCGGCGGCGAGTTCGTCGACCAGCCGGGCGATGAACGCGGGGGCGAGGGCCCGGACGGACCGGGTCAGGGCGATCTCCTGCGGGCTCGCGCCGTTGGCGGCCAGATAGGCGAAGTAGTCGGCGGAGCCGTCGTGGTCGCCGCCAGGGTCGCCGCCGTTCTCGTCGTCGTACAGTGCGCCGGCGAAGGCCCAGTCGCCCGCGCCCTGGAAGTACGACTTCTCGGAGAAGTACTGGTAGTCGTCCACGCCGAAGCCGGTGGTCCCGGCGGCCCAGTCCACGAAGTCCAGGTTGGCGTACCGCACTTCGGTCTCGTGCCCGGCCCGGGCGGCGGCCGTGTGCAGGATCCCGAGGGCCAGCGAGGGCACGTCGATCGCACCCCAGGGCATGTGCAGCAGGACGATACGCATGGTGGCCACTTCTGTCGGTCGAGGGCGGTCGCGGTCGGTCGTGGTCGGTCACGGGACGGTTGGCGGGCCGTCGCGGTCGGTCGCGGTCTTTCGAGGACGGTCGGCGGGGTGTCGCTCCGGGGCACCGCGGGCCCCCCGGAGCGACGGTGGGTCACTTGTCCTTCTGCTCCGGCTTCGGCTTCGGCTGCCCCTTGAGGGCAGGCGCGACCGCTGCGGCCTTGGTGAGGTCGAGCGAGAAGTTCTGGACCACCACGGCGCCCCGGTCACGCTCCGGGGTGCCGATCGGGTCGTTCTGGATGCTGCGTCGCTTCATGGCTGTTCACCTCCTTCCATCGGATCGGTGGGTGCCCCGGGGCGGTCGCCCCGGGGTGTCCGGGGGAGCGGTGCCGGCCAGGCGCGCCCGGCGAAGCGGACCATCGCCTCCAGCACCGATCGGTGGTCGGCGGTCCGGCGGCTGTAGTGGCCGCCGTCCACCCAGTGCAGCTCGTGCGGCACGGCCAGCCGGCGCAGGTCCGCGGCGTACCGGTCGACCTGTTCGGGCGGGCAGCGCTCGTCGGTCCGCGAGGCGACCAGCAGGACGGGCGAGCGGACCCGGTGCACGTACGAGCGCGGGTCGGCCGCGCGGTAGCGCTCGGGGACCTCGTCCGGGGTGCCGCCGAAGAGCTGGCGGTCGACCTCGCGCAGGGCGGGGGTGGTGGTGCGGTAGGTGGCGGGGTAGTCCGCGATCGGCTGGGCGGCCATGCCGAGCGTCCACAGCTCGGGCTGAGCGCCCAGCGCGAGGAGGGTCAGGTAGCCGCCCCAGGAGAATCCGCAGAGGCCGGTGCGCTCCGCGAGCGCCGTGCCGTCGGCGACCAGTTCGGCGCGGACGGCGGCCAGGTCCTCGATCTGGGCCAGGCCGACCCGGTGGCCGTAGTCGTGCTGCCAGCCGGAGCCGTAGCCGGTGGAGCCGCGGTAGTTGGTGCGCACCACCGCGTAGCCGTGGCGCACCAGGGCGTTCACCCGGGGGTCGTAGGAGTCCCGGTCGTGGGTGGCGGGGCCGCCGTGGACCAGGAACAGGGTCGGCCACGGGCCGGGGCCGGCCGGGGTGCTGACGAAGCTGTGGATCCGCCCGTAGGGCTGGGGCGTCCAGCGTCTGCTGCGGCGGGTGCGGTCATCGCCCTCCGGAGCGCGGGCCGGGCCCGGGTGGGGCGGCTCCTCGGCGCCGGGGCGCAGGACCAGTGGGCGGGGCGGGGTCGACTCCCGGCTCCAGACGCAGTGCAGGGTGCCGTCCGGGGCGCAGGACAGGTCGTGGATGGTGCCGCCGGGGGTGCGGATCTCCCGGGCGGGCGCGGGCGCGGGCGGGGACGGGGCCGGTTCTGCCGGTGGGCCGAGAGCGGCCGGTAGGTCGAGGGCGGTCGACGGGCCGAGGTCGGCGAGGAGCAGTCGGCTCCGCCCGGCCCGCTCGTGCTGGATCAGCACCCCGTGCGGCCCGCCGTACCAGCCGGCCGAGATCTGCGAGTCGAATGACAGCTCCGGGTGTCTTCGCAGGCCCGAGTCCGCCCGCCAGGTCGCGACGGAGTACCGCTCGTCCTCCTCGATCACCAGGAGGAGCTCGGGTTCGCGCACGGCGAGGGGGTTGAACTCGATCGGCCAGAGCCGCAGTCGGGGGCTCCCGGCGAGCCGCGTCGCACCGTCCGGCGCATTGGATGGCGCGCTGCACGGCGCGTTGGACGGCGCGCGGCCCGTCGGCAGGTGCGACGGCGCGTCCGTCGGCCACAGGAGCACCGCGTCGTCCCCGTCGGGGCGTCCGCCGAGGGCGAGCAGCCGGCCGTCCGGGGACAGGTCGGCCAGGCCCAGGTACCCCGGCGCCGAACCGATCGGCCGGGCCTCGCCCGCAGGCGGGCCGACGTAGCAGTGCGAGGTGTCGCCGGTCCCGACGGCCACCGCCGCCAGCGCGCCGGTCCGGTCGAAGGCGACGCCGTAGGCCCGGCCGGGCGGCACACCGTGGAGTGCCGCGCCGCGCGCACCGCCCGTGAACGGCTCGCGCCACCACCGGCCCTCCCCGGCGCCGTCGGAGTCGAACCACCAGATGGCCTCGCCGTCCGGTTCGATCTCGCTCAGGTGGACGCCCTCGGGCCGGTCGGTGACCACCCGGCGCCGGTCCGTTCGCCGGTCCCAGGCGACCGCCTGCCAGCGCTCCTCGACGAGCCGGGTCTCGACCGCGCGGTCGGCCGCCAGGGCGGCGAAGCCGGGGGACTGGAACGCCTGCGTCACGGACCCGGCCCTTTCGCTTCGACGGTGGGAACGGAGCGCGCTGAACGTGCCGGGGCCGGTGGACCGGTGTGAAGGTCAGGTGAACCCGCGTGAAGAAAAGGTCACTTGCGGAGGATCGCGGCCACTCTAGGAGGGTGTCGCGGTCACGACCAGACCTCTCGCACAGATGGCCGAAAGTCAGCTGGGATGAATCCGCCGGCCGTCCGAGTGCCGTTGCGCCCCGCCGGACAGCGGCTCCGCCCCGCCGGACAGCCGCTCCGCCCCGCCGAGCTGCCCCGCCGCCCTGACCCCGCCGCCCCGACCCCGGCGGTGCGGGCGGTCCCGGGCGGATGCGAAGGTGGACGGCGTGAACGAGACGATCATGGCAGCCGCCCGCGAACGGGCCGCCGGACACCGGCGCCGCTTCGACCTTCGCTTCGAGGCCTACTTCGACGCCCTGCCGGAGCGCCTCGACACCCCGCCGCTCAGCCGCTTCACCCCGCGCAGCCTGGAGCTGCTCCGGGACCTCTCGCTGCGCGGCGGCAAGCGCCTGCGGGTCGCGCTGCTGTACGAGGCGGCCCGGCTCGTGACCACCGACCCGGTGCCCGGCCTGGCCGAGGCCGCGCTGAGCATCGAACTGCTCCAGACGCACGGGCTGGTCCACGACGACATCATCGACGACGCGGCCGTGCGCCGCGGCGGGCCCTCCACCTACTACGCCTACCGCCGGGAGTTCCCGGAGTCCGAGCGGACCGCGCTCGGCCTGGCCGTTCTGGCCGGGGACCTCGCCGCCTTTCTCGCGATGCGGGTCCTGCTGGAGGCGGACGTACCCGCCGAGCTGCGCCAGGCGATGCTGGAGGTCCAGCTGAACGCGGGGGCCGAGACGGTCGCCGGCCAGATCGTGGACCTCGAACGCGACTTCCGGCCGCTCCCGGACGAGGAGTTCCTGCACACCGTCTGCGAGTACAAGTCCACCCGGTACTCCGTGCTCGCCCCGCTGCGGCTGGGGCTGCTGACCGCCGGCGAGGACGTGGCCCGCCACGACGCGCGGCTGCGCCGGTACGCGACCCTGGTCGGCATCGGCGGCCAGCTGCGCGACGACTACCTCGACCTGTTCGGTGAGGAGGACGCCACCGGCAAGTCGACCGGCGCCGACCTCCGTGCGGGGCGCCGCAGTTACGCGGTGACCGCGCTGCTCACCGCGGCGGACGAGGCGCAGCGGGCCCTGGTGGAGTCCGCGCTCGGCGACCCGCAGTGCCCGGCCGCCACGGTCGACCGGGTCCGCGAACTGGCCCGGCTGCTGGGCGTGGACGGGAAGCTCCGTGCCGACATGCGCCGCTGCGCGGAGGCGGCCCGCGCGGAAGCCCAGGGCTGGCGACCGTACTGGCGGGAGGAGGCGGTGGCCTTCTTCGAGGGCCTGCCGCTGTCGAACGTGATCCCGGGCGCGTGATCCCGGGGACGTGATCCCGGGGACGTGATCCCGGAGGCGTGATCCCGGGCCCGTGATCCCGGGCAGGTCACGGGCGTGCCCGGGCGGGATCAGAACACCCCCGGGAGCCCCGGCCCGCCGGCCTCGCCCGTCGTCCAGTCCCAGTCCGCGATGGCGTCGCGCAGCAGCCGGGCGGCGGTGGGCAGGCGTTCGCCGAGGCGCCAGTGCAGGGTGAGGGCGCGTCGGCAGTCGGGGCTGTCGACGTCGACCCACACCAGCGGGACGCGGGTGGCGGTGCGCCGGGCGAGGGCGGGCACCAGGCCGATGCCCAGGCCCGCGCTGATCAGTTCGGCGATGGCGCCGGCCTCGTCGCCCTCGCAGACGATCCGGGGTACCAGGCCCTGGGCGGCGAACAGGCGGTCCAGCAGCCGGCGCTGCCAGTGCCCGGGGCGGGCGGCGATGAAGGGCTCGTCGGCGAGTTCCTCGACGCCCACCGAGGCGCGCCCGGCCAGCGGGTGGCCGAGCGGCACGGCCAGTCCCACCTGCTCGTCGAGGAGCCGGACGGATTCCAGCCCCTCGACGGCGATCGGCTGGGAGGCGACGGTCAGGTCGACCTCCTGGGCCCGCAGCTGCCGGGCCATCTCGGCGACGGTCAGCTGGTGCAGTTCGATCTCCACGCCGGGGTGCTCGTGTTTGAACGCCGCCAGCGGGCCGCTGAAGGCCAGGAAGGTCTCCGAGGCGAGTCGGACCGTGCCCAGTCCCTCCCCGGTCGCCTCGGCCACGGCCCGCCGGCCCGCCTCCAGTTCGCCGAGGGCGCGCTCGACGTAGCCGCGGAACAGGTGCCCGGCCTCGTTCAGCCGCAGCCGCCCGCCCCGCTCGAACAGCGGCGTGCCCAGTTCGGCCTCCAGCCGGGCCACCGAGCGGCTCAACGACGGCTGGGCGACGCGCAGTTCCGCTGCCGCCCGGCTCAGGTGCTCCAGCCGCGCCACCGCCAGGAACTGGGTGAGCGTGTGCAGGTCCACCGGTGGATCCCCCCTGAGTCGGACGCGCGTTGATCGCTCGTCTACCAGGGGATCCTACGGTCGGCGCGTTCGACACGTTCCGTACCGCTCAGAAGGATTCCCATGATCGACCCGGCCGCGCCGTCGCGCGGTGACACCCCCTGGATCGGCGACGATCCGCGCTTCGCCCGACTGCGCGCCAGCTACCGCAGGTTCGTCTTCCCGGTGACGGCGGCGTTCCTGCTCTGGTTCCTGGCGTACGTGCTCTGCTCGGCCTACGCCCGCAGCTTCATGGCGGCCGAGGTCGTCGGGAACATCAACGTGGCGCTGGTCTTCGGGCTGCTGCAGTTCGCCTCCACCTTCGGCATCGCCCTGGCCTACGGCCGGTTCGCCGCCCGGCGGTTGGACCCGCTGGCCGAGGAGCTGCGCAGGGCCGCGGCTGCTCTCCCCGGCGACGAGCACGAGCTGACGGGGAGCCGGGCATGACACAGCACCTTCCGCTCGCCGCTGCCGCCACCGCCACCGCCCCCACCGCCACCAGCACGGCGCAGGAGGCCTCGCACCAGGGCCTGACCATCGGCCTGTTCGTCGCCCTGGTGGCGGTGACCCTGGTCATCACCCTCTGGGCGCGGCGGAGCACCCGGGGCACCGGCGGCTTCTACACCGGCGGCGGCCAGTTCTCCGCGCTGCAGAACGGCATCGCGATCTCGGGCGACTACCTGTCCGCGGCGTCCTTCCTCGGTATCGCGGGGATCATCGCGCTCTCCGGGTACGACGGCTTCCTCTACTCCATCGGCTTCCTGGTGGCCTGGCTGGTCGCACTGCTGATGGTGGCCGAACTGCTGCGCAACACCGGCCGGTTCACCATGGCGGACGTGCTGGCGGCGCGGCTGCGCAGCGGGCCGATGCGGACCGCGGCCGGGGTGTCGACCATCGTGGTGTCGATCTTCTACCTGATCGCGCAGATGGTCGGCGCGGCGACGATCGTCGGCCAGCTGCTCGACGTCAAGGGCGCGGCCGCGCAGATCTGGACCATCGTCGGGGTCGGCGCCCTGATGATCGTCTACGTCGTGGTCGGCGGGATGAAGGGCACCACCTGGGTGCAGATCGTCAAGGCCGGGCTGCTGATCGCCGGCGCGGCCGTGATGACCGTGTGGGTGCTGGCGAAGTACGGCTTCGACCTCGGCCACCTGCTCGGGGACGCCGCCTCGGCGTCCAAGAAGGGCGAGGCCTTCCTCCGGCCCGGCCTCAAGTACGGGGCGACGGACGGCTGGTCGAAGCTGGACCTGGTCAGCCTCGGGGTGGCCCTGGTGCTGGGCACCGCGGCGCTGCCGCACGTGCTGGTGCGCTTCTACACCGTGCCGACCGGTCGCGACGCGCGGAAGTCGGTGAACTGGGCGATCGGCATCATCGGGGTCTTCTACCTGATGACCCTGGTGCTCGGCTTCGGCGCGGCCGCGCTGGTCGGCACGGCGACGATCAAGGCGAAGGACCCGTCCGGCAACACCGCCGCCACCCTGCTGGCCGAGCACCTCGGCGGGGGCGCCGGCACCACCGGGGGCTCGCTGATGCTGGCCTTCATCGCGGCGGTGGCCTTCGCCACCATCCTCGCGGTGGTCGCCGGGCTCACCCTGACCTCCTCGTCCTCCTTCGCCCACGACCTGTATGCCAGCGTGATCCGCAAGGGCCGGGCCACCGAACGGCAGGAACTGGTCACCGCGAAGGTCGCCGCCGTGGTGATCGGCGCGGTCGCGGTCGCCCTGTCGATCTTCGCCAGGGACCTCAACGTGGCCTTCCTGGTGGCCCTGGCCTTCGCCATCGCCGCCTCGGCCAACCTGCCGGCGATCCTGCTGACCCTGTTCTGGAAGCGCTTCACCACCTTCGGTGCCAAGTGCGGCATCTACGCGGGGCTGGTCGCCTCGATCGGTCTGGTGCTGCTCTCGCCGATCTGCTGGGGCGGCGCGAGCGGCACCGTCCCCGCCGTGAAGCTCACGGCCGCCCAGGCGAAGGACTGCGGGGTGGACGCGTCCAGCAAGCAGGTCGGCAACGCCACGGCGCTGATCTCCTGCACCACCACGGCGCCGGTGCCGTTGCAGAACCCGGGCGTCCTCTCCATCCCGATCGGCTTCGCGGCCGCCGTCCTCGGCTCGCTGGCCGGCGGTCGCCGCCGCCGGGACGAGGACGCGGACGGGCGCGGCTTCGCCGAGCTGGAGGTCCGTGCGCTCACCGGGGTGGGGAGGTAGCCGTGGCCACCGGATCCAACCTCGACGAGTTCCTCGCCGACCTCGCGCGTTACGCCGCCGCCGAGGTCCTGACCGCCCAGCTCACCGCGGACACCCTGCGCAAGTACCTGCGCGCCGGGCTCATCGTCCCCGAGGACCTGTGCGCCGGTGACACCGAGGGGTACTCCCAGCGGCTGCTGCACGCCGAACGCACCCACTCCGTGGTCGCCCTGACCTGGCTGCCCGGGCAGTCCACCCCGATCCACGACCACGTCGCCTGGTGCGTGTCGGGCGTGGTGGAAGGCGTCGAGGTGGACGAGGCCTTCCGGCTGTGGCGGCTGCCCAGGTCCGGCCGCCGGGTGCTGGCACCGTACGCCCGGACGACCTGCTCGGCCGGCCGGGTGCAGCTCCTGGTGCCGCCCGACGAGGACATCCACCGGGTGTCGAACGGCGGCACCGGGCGCGCGGTCTCGCTGCACGTCTACGGTGCGGACATCTCGCAGAACATGGGCACCTCGATCAACCGGGTGTTCGGACAGGCGGTCGTGGACCGCCCGCCGGACGGGGCCCGCCTGGTCAGCTGGCGGAGCCCGGAGGGCCTCGCTCCCTGAGCTGCGTGACCAAACCCGTCCCCGTGCGCCGGGGGCCGTCCGCTCCGGACGGTCCCCGGCGCACGCCACCCGCCACCCTGGTGCATCATGTCCGTGATCATTCGGGGGGTGCGATGGCGTTGTTCGAGCCGAAGTGTCCGGTGCGGCCGGACGAACGGGCCTGGATCGAGGAGTCGATGGCCTGGCTGGCGGCCGAGTTCGGCCGCGGGGTGCTGGACCGTGCCCCGGTGCTGCCCACGGCGGAGTTCTTCCCGGGGCCGTTCCGGGGGTCCGCCGAGGACATCCGGGGGGTGATCGCCCTGATCTGCGGCTACCTGGACGTGGCGCCCGACCGCCTGACCATCGAGATCGAGCCGGACGACGGCGAGCAGGCGATGGTCGACGGCCTGCGGCTCAACCACAGCTCCCGCTCCGCCGCCGGGCACTACCGGCGGGAGAACGGGCGCCCGGTGATCGCCGTCGCCCAGCGCCAGGCCGTCCGCCCGGTCGCCCTGGTCGCCACCGTCGCCCACGAGTTGGGCCATGTCCGGCTCCTCGACGAGCAGCGGATCTCCCGGGACCGGCGCGACCACGAACCGCTCACCGACCTGCTGACGGTGCATTTCGGCCTCGGCGTCTTCACCGCCAACTCCGCCTTCAACTTCGAGCGGAGCGAGCGCGGTTGGTCGTACTCGCGGCTCGGCTACCTGTCCGAGCGGATGCTCGGCTACGCGCTGGCCTGCTACGCCCACCGGCGCGGCGAGACCAGGCCGGACTGGGCCCGGCACCTGACCACCAACCCGCGGGCCTACCTCAAGCAGGGCCTGCGCTACCTGGCACGGAACCCGCCGAGCGTGTGACGGCGACGGGATCCGGCCGCCGGGCCCGACGAGTCGCCCGGCTGTGATTGATCGTCAGCCGCCGTACGGTGAAACCGGTTTGCCCCGCGGATCGGTCCTCCCCTCAGCATGCCCGCACCCACCGGCCCGTGCCCAGGGGGTTGCGACCGGACGGCCGGAAGTGGCGCCCGCCGGTCCCGGCGGACCCCGGCCCAGGGCGGCCCGCCGGGCCGCGCCGCAAGTACGTCGGAGCTGCGTCCAAGCTGCGTCGGCACAGGTCACGGCACGCCTCCCGGCGGTCCGGCAACCCCCTCCCGAGCACCCGCAGTTGGGGATGATTTCAAATCTCGAGCACCTGTTTCACACATCCCCCTCATCAGGCGCCCCGGATGCTCTACATTGATTTTCGTGCCGCACGATCGGGCGTGAGGGGCGACACGTGATGATCTACGGATCGGTCGTTGCGGACTGCCGGTAGTCACGTTTTCCGGCGGCGGGCTGGGGGTGTCCAATTCTCGACGCCCGAGCAGAGGTTCCGAGTGTGGAGAGCAACCGTCGACGTTTTCCCGCGCACTCCGGGAATTCGGCAGGACGCGCCAGTCCGCCGGTGCCCGGTGGGAAGTCCGAGTAGCGCCGCAATGGCGGATCCGCCATTTCCGGGGGCGCTGCCGTGCGCGGCCAGGAAAGGCGCGACACGGGAGGCAGCGCCTCCCGGGGGGAGGAATCAGGTGCGGGGGGCAGCCGCCTCCCGGGGGGAGGAACCGTGTGGAGCGAGCACGTCGAACCCACTGACGGCCTGGCGGGGGCGGGAGCAGGAGCGGTCGAGCAGAAGGAGGGGGAATTAGCCGGCGGGTTCGCGCCGGCCCGGGTGCGCCGCCCGGGGGGTGGGAAATTCAGCCGGTCGGAGAGCGACTGGGAGCAGCAGTACCGCCGTGCCGTGATCATCAGCGATACCGTGGCCACCGCCTTCGTGGTGGCGGCCATCGGCGGCTTCTTCGGGGTCCGGGACGCGGCCAACTGGCACGAGAAATGGGGAATTCTCGCCTTCGGCACCGAACTGCTGGTGCTGGGGGCGCTCGGGACGACCCGGGCGTGGGCACCGGCGGTTCTCGGCCAGGGGGCGGAGGAATTCCGCCGACTCGGCCGTTCGCTGTTCACGGCGGCCGTCGTCCTGGCACTCGGCGGGATCGCCCTCTCCTCGCACAACATCAGGCTCTGGATCTTCGTCGCGATTCCGGCGATCACGCTCGTCACCATGACGGAGCGGTACCTGCTGCGGCTGTGGCTGCACGAGCAGCGCAACCAGGGACGGTGCCTGCGCCCGGTGCTCGCCGCCGGGAGCCCGGCCACCGTGCGCGACCTGATCGCCCGGACCCGCAAGTTCCCGCACCTGGGCTGGCGGGTGGAGGCGGTCTGCACGCCGTACGCGCTGGGGCCGAACGGCGACCGGCTGGACGGCGTACCGGTGGTCGGCCGGCTGGCGGACGTCGCCAACCACGTCCGGCGGGACGGCTACCGGGTGGTCGCGATCACGCCGGACCCGCACTGGTCGCCGGACCGGCTGCAACGGCTGGCCTGGAACCTGGAGGGCGGCGACGCCGAGATGGTGGTCGCGCCGGTGCTGATGGAGGTGGCCGGACCGCGGCTGCACGTCGACGCGGTGCTCGGGATCCCGATGCTGCGGGTCAGCATGCCCACCTTCACCGGCGGGCCCCGGGCGGTCAAGGCGGTCGTCGACCGGCTGGGCGCGGCGGTGCTGCTGGTGCTGTTCTCGCCGCTGATGCTGGTGGTCGGACTGCTCGTCGCGCTGGACAGCCGCGGCGGGGTGTTCTACCGGCAGCACCGGGTCGGCAAGGACGGCCGCCAGTTCACCCTGGTCAAGTTCCGCACCATGGTGTCCGGGGCGGACCGGGCCAAGGCCGGGCTGGCCGACCGCAACGAGGGCGCCGGCCTGCTGTTCAAGCTCCGCCGGGACCCCCGGGTGACCAGGGTCGGCGGAGTGCTGCGCCGCTACTCGCTGGACGAGCTGCCGCAGCTGCTCAACGTGCTGGCCGGCTCGATGTCGCTGGTCGGCCCGCGCCCGCCGCTGCCGGAGGAGTCCGCCGCGTACGGCCCGGACATCCGGCGGCGACTGCTCGTCAAGCCCGGGCTCACCGGCCTGTGGCAGATCAGCGGGCGCAGCGACCTGCCCTGGGAGGAGGCGGTCCGGCTGGACCTGCGCTACGTGGAGGACTGGTCGCTCGCCCTGGACGCGGTGATCCTCTGGAAGACGCTGCGCGCGGTGCTCCAGGGGCAGGGGGCGTACTGATGGCCGTTGCCGTACTGATGGCCACTGCTGGGGGGCGTCGTTCCGACGACGCGCGGACGGTCGGCCGTGAGGGCCGGCCCGAGGGGAGGAACGGGTCATGAGGGTCAGCGTCCTGGGGCTCGGCTACGTGGGCTGCGTGTCGGCCGCGTGCCTGGCGAGCCTCGGTCACGAGGTGATCGGCGTGGACGTCAACCAGGTGAAGGTCGACCTGGTCAACGAGGGCAGGGCCCCGGTGGTCGAGGAGCGGATCGGCGAGCTGCTCGCCGGGGTGGTGCGCTCCGGGGCGCTGCGCGCCACCGCGGACGTCCGCGAGGCGGTCCTGGGCAGCGACGTGTCGCTGGTCTGCGTGGGCACGCCCTCGGCGGCCAACGGCAGCCTGTGCACCACCTACCTGGAGCGGGTCACCGAGCAGATCGGTGCGGCGGCGGCCGAGAAGGGCGGGCGGCACACCGTCGTGTTCCGCAGCACCATGCTCCCGGGCACCTGCCTCGACCTGCTGGTGCCGATCCTGGAGAAGCACCTCGGCGGCACCGCCGGGGTGGACGTCGGGGTCGCGGTCAACCCGGAGTTCCTGCGCGAGGGCACCAGTGTGCGGGACTTCTTCGACCCGCCGAAGACCGTGATCGGCGAGCTCGACGCGGCCAGCGGCGACGTGGTCGCGGCGCTCTACGAGGGCCTGCCCGGCGAGGTGTTCCGGGTGCCCGTCCCGGTGGCCGAGGCGATCAAGTACGCGGACAACGCCTTCCACGGCCTCAAGATCGGTTTCGCCAACGAGCTGGGCGCGGTGTGCCAGGCGCTCGGGGTGGACTCGCACCAGGTGGTCGACGTCTTCCTGGCCGACCGCAAGCTCAACATCAGCCCCGCCTACCTGCGGCCCGGCTTCGCCTTCGGCGGCTCCTGCCTGCCCAAGGACCTGCGCAGCCTGGTGCACGCCGCGCACCGGGCCGACGTCTCGGTGCCGATCCTCTCGCACGTGCTGGCCTCCAACGCCGACCACCTCCAGCGCGCGGTGGAGCTGGTCGAGCGCACCGGTAAGCGCCGGGTGGGCCTGTTCGGCCTGTCCTTCAAGCCCGGCACCGACGACCTCCGGGAGAGCCCGCTGGTCGAGCTCGCCGAGCGGCTCTTCGGCAAGGGCTACGACCTGCGGATCCACGACCCCAACGTGCACCTCTCCCGGCTGCTCGGGGCGAACCGGGAGTACATCGAGAACCGGCTGCCGCACCTCGCCCAGCTGCTGGTGCCCTCCGTCGCCGAGGTGCTGGAGCACGCCGAGGTGTGCGTGGTCGGGACCAGGGACGAGGCCGTGCTGGCGGCCCTGCCGCACGGCGACGGAGCGGTGATCGTCGACCTCATCCGCCTTCCGGACGCCGAGCGGCGCCGGACCGAGCCGGGGTACGTGGGCCTTGCCTGGTGACGCGACGTTCGATGAGGCGGTCGGCGGTGACGGGCGGGGACGCCGCGCGCTGATCCTGGTGGAGAACCTGTCGGTGCCGTTCGACCGGCGGGTGTGGCAGGAGTGCACCACCCTGCGCGACGCGGGCTGGCGGGTGGACGTGATCTGCCCGCAGGGCAGCAAGCGGGACACCGAACCGGAGGCCGTCATCGACGGGGTGCGGATCCACCGCTACCCGCTCCGGGCGGCCACCGGCGGCCCGGCCGGCTACCTGCGGGAGTACGGGTCCGCGCTGTGGCACACCGCCCGGCTGGCCCGCAAGGTCGGCCCGGTCGACGTCGTGCACGCCTGCAACCCGCCCGACCTGCTGTTCCTGCCCGCGCTGTGGCTGAAACGGCGCGGCGCGCGGTTCGTCTTCGACCAGCACGACCTGGTGCCCGAGCTGTACCTCTCCCGCTTCGACCGCGGCGAGGACCTGCTCTACCGGGGCGTGTGCGCGCTGGAGCGGATGACCTACCGGGCCGCGGACGTGGTGCTCGCCACCAACGAGAGCTACCGGGACGTCGCGCTGCGCCGCGGCGGCAAGCGGCCGGAGTCCGTCTTCGTGGTGCGCAGCGCGCCCGACACCGCCCGCTTCCGCCCGGTGCCGCCCGAGCCGGAGTTGAAGCGCGGCCGGTCCCACCTGCTCTGCTACCTGGGCGTGATGGGGCCGCAGGACGGCGTCGACTACGCCCTGCGGGCGCTGGCGAAGCTGCGCGACGAGCAGGGGCGGACCGACTGGCACGCGGTGTTCGTGGGCGGCGGTGACACCTTCGACGCGATGGTCGAGCTGTCCCGGCGGCTCGGGCTCGCCGACCGGGTGCAGTTCACCGGTCGGGTGCCGGACGCCGACCTGGCGCGCTACCTGTCCACCGCGGACATCTGCCTCTCCCCGGACCCGCGCAATCCGCTGAACGACGTGTCGACCATGAACAAGGTCCTGGAGTACATGGTGATGGGCCGCCCGATGGTCTCCTTCGACCTCCGGGAGGCCCGGGTCTCCGCCGGTGACGCCGCCGTCTACGCGCCCGCCAACGACGAGTCAGAGTTCGCCCGGCTGGTCGCGCAGCTGATGGACGACCCGGAGAAGCGGGCCTTGATGGGCAAGGTCGGCCAGGAGCGGATCAACGGGCCGCTCGCCTGGCGGAACTCCCAGCGGGCCCTGCTCGCCGCCTACGCCGCCGCCTGCGGTGACGGCGCCCCGGCGGCGGGCGGCCGGGCGGCGGGCGGCCGGGGCCGGGCGGGGAGAAGGCGGCACCGTTGAGCGAGGACACGATCCGCCTGGTCACGATCGGCCGGATCCTGCGTCGGCGGTGGCGGCTGCTCGCCGTCCTCGCCGTGGTGGGCGCGCTCGTCGGCTACGGCAGCTCACTGCTGTTCCCGCCGAGCTACACCACCTCGGCCTCGGTGCTGCTGCCGGGGGTGTGGCAGGAGCGCGAGCTGATGACCCAGGCGGAGATCGCGACCAGCTCGGTGGTGGTCGACCGGGCGGCCGCCGCGCTCAAGTGGAACGGGGTCGACGGCACCGAGCTGCGGAGCCGGGTGAGCGCCACCGCCGCGGACGGGAACATCATCAAGATCTCGGGCACCGCCGAGACCCCGGAGCGCGCCCAGCAGCTCGCCGACCAGCTGGCCAAGCAGTTCGTCGGCTTCGCCGCGCGGATGGCGGGCGACGGCACCGACCCCGAGGCGGCCCAGCCCGAGCAGCTGCGCCAGCTGGTGACCCAGACCGGCCAGCGCATCACCGACCTGGCCAACTCGGTCGGGCCGGGGCAGACCGTGGAGAGCGTGCAGGTCCGCACCGAGCTGGAGAAGCTGCGCACCGCGCTGCAGGACGCCGTCAAGAAGCTGGACCAGGTCGACCCGGCCGCCAACAAGGCCAACATGGTCGTCATGGGCTCGGCGGCCCGGCCGACCGGACAGGCACCGCCGACCCGGATCCAACTCGTCGCCGCCGGCGCGCTGGTGTTCCTCCTGCTCGGCGTGATCGGGCACCTGACGGCCGCCCGGATGAGCCGTCGGCTGCGCACCGAACCGGAGATCGCCGCGGCGCTGGGCGCCGAACTGCTCGGCACCGTCGACGTCCCCGGCGGGCGGGCCGCGCGGCGGCCGGCGGCGCGCGGCCCGCGCGGTCTGCTCCGCCGGGTGCTGGGCACCGACGTCCGATGGGACCTGCCGACCCCGCACGCCTGCGGCGACGAGGCCGGCCGGCAGCTGCGCCACCGGCGGGTGTGCGCCCGGATCCGGGAGCAACTGCCGCCCTCGCGCGGGCTGTTGGTGGTCGTCCCGGAGGGCGACGAGCCGGCCCGCCGGGCCGCCGACCAGCTGGCCGCCGAGGCGGGCGGCGATCCGCTGCTGCGGGTGGTCGGGGTGCCGGTCACCCGGCCGCTGGTGCCGGACCGCGACGAGGAGGCCGGCGCCCTGGTCGTGCTCAGCGCGGGCAGCTGGACGGCGGGGGACCTGGCCGCCCTGGCCGGGGCGTGCGCGGACGCCGAGCACGAGCTGGTCGGCGTCGTGGTGGCCGACCTGGTCCAGGACGGCCCGAAGCGCCCCGCCGGCCGCCGTACCGGCCGTGCCGAGCCGGTGCTCGCGGGCGCCGCCGCGGCGCGGTCCGAAGCCGATGACGAGACGGGGGGATGATCGGGGTGACGACGAGTACGACGGGGGAGTCGTCCACCGCCGCTCCACTGCTGGACCTCCAGTCGCTGGTGGTCGCCGTGCGCAGGCGCCGCCGCCTCTGGTGCGCCCTGGCGCTGCTCGGCCTGCTGGCCGGCGCGGCGCTGGCCGTCCTGCGGCCGCCGCCGCCCAGCGCGACGGCCGAGGTGCTGGTCGCGCACGCGGCGGACCAGCCGAACGACCCAGGAACGCTGATCCGCACCGACGCCGCCCTGCTCCGGACCACCGGGATCGCCGCCAAGGCCCTCCAGGCCCTCGGGTCCACCGAGAAGCCGGAGGACTTCATGAAGGAGTACGCGGGGGCGGGCCTGACCAACAACCTGCTGGAGATCACCGTGACCGGCCGCAGCGACGCCGAGGCCCAGGCCCGCGCCAAGGCGCTGGCCGAGGCCTTCGTCGCCGACCACGTGCAGCGGATCCAGCAGGCCGCGGACGCCGAGTCCAAGGCCCTGCTCGACCAGCGCGACCGGATGCGCCAGGAACTCGACCAGGTCAACCAGCAGATCGGCGCCGGCACCCAGCCGAACGCGGCCAAGGGCCCGGCCAACCTGGAGTCGCTCTACGCCAGCCGGGCCGAACTCACCGCCCGGATCACCGACTTCGGCCAGCGTGCCGCCGAGGCCAAGGTCGGCGCGCCCCGGCTGGTGGCCGGCACCCAGATCGTGGACGCCCCGCACCCGGTGCGGCAGTCGCTGCCGAAGACGGCCGCCACCGACGCCGGGATCGGACTCGTCCTCGGGCTGTTCCTCGGCCTCGCCGTGGCCGCCGTCAGTGCCGTGGTGGCGGACCGCCCGGTGCTGCGCCGGGACATCGCGGCCCACCTCGGCGCCTCCGTGCTCGCGGAGCTGGACCGGGTGCCGCGCCGCTCGCGCGGCCGCTGGCAGCTGCGCCGGACCAGGGTCGCCCGGGAGCGGGTCACCGCCACCCTGGCCCGCACCGTACGCGGCTGCGCCGAGCCGGTGTCGCTGCTGGAGCTGGGCTGCGCGCACAGCACCGGCGCGCTCGCCCTGGACCTCGCCGGGGCGCTGACCGAGCAGGACGGCCCCGTGGTCGTCCTCGACGGGCTGCCCGGACCGCAGCTCGCCAAGCGCACCGCGAAGCCGGGGGAGCCGACCGTGGTCCGCGGCGAACGCGCCGGGGCCGGGGCCGGGTCCGGGGCCGCGCCGCCGCCGGAACGCCGGCTCGGCGTCGGCTCGGTGGCGCCCGGCACGGCCTGGACCGACCTGCGCCACCTGGGCACCCGGACGGTGCTCGTGGTCCGGGCCGGCCACGGCAGCGCGGCCTGGCTGCACACCGTGGCCCGCCGGCTCGCCGACCAGCGCATCCAGGTGCTCGGCGTGGTGCTGATCGACCCCGACCCGCGCGACCGCACCGACGGCACCCGCTGGGAGGGCCCGACCGAGGAGCCGCCCGCCCGGGACGACCGGCCGACCCGCCCGAGACGGCTGGGCCGGCGGCGGACCGAACGACTACCGGCCTGGACCGTACGGGTCCCGGACATCGACCAGGAGGCGAGGTAGGACATGTGCGGCATCGCAGGAACGTACCGGTGGCCGGACGGGAAGGTCGTGACCGACCTGCTCACCGACACCCTCGCCCACCGCGGCCCGGACGGCGCCGGCCGGTACAGCCACTCCCTCGGCGACGGCGAGGTGCACCTGGGGCACCGCCGGCTGGCCATCGTCGACCTCTCCGGGACGGGCGCCCAGCCGATGGCCAGGGACGGCCTGGTGCTGACCTACAACGGCGAGCTGTACAACGCCCCCGAGCTGCGCGCCGAACTGGCCGCCACCGGGGTGCGCTTCCGCGGCACCTCCGACACCGAGGTGCTGCTGGAGGCCTGGCGGCGCTGGGGCACCGACTGCCTGCCCCGGCTGCGCGGCATGTTCGCCTTCGGGGTCTTCGACGAGCGGACCGGTGAGCTGGTGCTCGCCCGCGACCAGCTCGGCATCAAGCCGCTGTTCCTGCTCCGGCGCGGCGAGGGCCTGGTGTTCGCCTCCGAGCTCAAGGCGCTGGCCGCCGCCACCGGCGGCTCGCTGGAGGTGGACCACGCGGCGATGGTCGCCTCGCTGCTCTACTACTGGGTGCCGGACTCCCGGTGCGCGTACCGCGAGGCGGAGAAGCTGCCGCCGGGCAGCTGGCTGCGCTGCCGGCCCGACGGCCGGGTGGAGCGCGGCCGGTACTGGCACCTGCGGGAGGTCGCCGCCGAGGGCCGGGAGCGGGCCCGGGCCGGCGAGCTGCCGGACCTCGCCGCGATCGTCGAGGAGTCGACGCGGCGTCACCTGCTCTCCGACGTCCCGGTGGCGACCTTCCTCTCCGGCGGACTGGACTCCAGCTACCTGACCGCGCTGGCGGCGCGCGACCGCCCCGGGATCTCCGCCTACACGATCGGCTTCCGCGCCGAGGACGCCCGGTTCGAGGCGATGCCGGACGACCTGCGCTACGCCCGTCAGGTGGCGGAGCGGTTCGGCGTGGACCTGCACGAGATCGAGATCGCCCCGGACGTGCTGGACCTGCTGCCGCGGATGACGTACCACCTGGACGAGCCGATCGGCGACCCGGCCGCGATCAACACCTTCCTGATCTGCTCGGCCGCCCGGGACGCCGGGGTCAAGGTGCTGCTCTCCGGGATGGGCGCCGACGAGCTGTTCGCCGGCTACCGCAAGCACCTGGCCAACCAGCTGGCGCTGCGCTACCAGCGCGTGCCGCGGCCGCTGCGGCGCGGCCTGTCCGCCGTGGTGGACCGGCTGCCGGTGGCCACCGCCAACCGGGGGCTGCGCTCGGTGCGCTTCGCCAAGCGCTTCCTCTCCTTCGCCGACCTGCCGGAGGAGACGGCGTTCCGGCGCAGCTACACCATGTACGACCGGGCGGAACTGCTCGCCCTGGTCGACCCGGACCTCGCCGGGACGGTCCAGGACGTGCTGGACGAGCACGCCGACGTCTACCGGGACAACGACCTGGACGACTTCGTCAACCGGATGTGCCTGGGCGACGCCCGGATGTTCCTGCCGGGCCTCAACCTCGCCTACACGGACCGCTCCAGCATGGCCGCCTCGACCGAGGTGCGGGTGCCGTACGTGGACGTCGAGGTGGTCAGGGCCGCGTTCACGCTGCCCGGGGACCGCAAGATCGTCGGACGCCAGGGCAAGGCCGTGCTCAAGGAGGCGGCCGCCTCCGTGCTGCCCCGGGAGATCGTGTACCGGCCCAAGGGCCTGTTCAGCGCCCCGCTGCGGGCCTGGATGAGCCGGGACCTGGCCCCGCTGGTGCGCGAGGTGATCAACGACGGCGAGCTGGTGCGCTCCGGCTTCCTGCGCCGGGACGCGCTGGCCCGGCTGGCCGCCGAGGACGCCGCCGGACAGCAGGACTTCTCCAAGCACCTGTGGCACGTGCTGACCCTGGAGTACTGGTACCGCGGCGCGACCGCCGGCACCGCCGCCCACTGAACGGCTTCACCTCCCGCTGAACAGCAGCATCCACTGAACAGCACCGCCCATTGAACGGCTCAGCGCTCATCGAACGGCCAGAGAAGCAAGGGGACTTCCGGTGAAACAGGTTGTGCAGAACTACAAGAGCGGCGAACTGGCGGTGCTCGACGTGCCGGTGCCGGGGTGCAAGCCGGGCGGCGTGCTGGTGCGCAGCGCCTTCTCGCTGATCTCCACCGGGACCGAGCTGATGAAGGTGTCCGAGGCCGGGATGTCGATGGTGGGCAAGGCCCGCTCGCGCCCCGACCAGGTGGCCAAGGTCATGCAGAGTGTCGCGACCAACGGCCTGCCCGCCACCTACCGCAAGGTGATGGGCAAGCTGGACTCCTACACGCCGCTGGGCTACTCGCTGTGCGGGGTGGTGGAACAGGTCGGCGCCGGGGTCGACGACGTGAAGGTCGGCGACCTGGTGGCCTGCGCGGGCAACGAGCACGCGCTGCACGCCGAGCTGAACTGGGTGCCGAAGAACCTCTACACCCCGGTGCCGGACGGCCTCGCGCCGCAGCACGCCGCCTTCGGCACCGTCGGGTCGATCGCCCTCCAGGGCGTGCGCCAGGGCGAGCCGCAGCTCGGCGAGGTGGCGCTGGTGATCGGCCTGGGGCTGATCGGGCAGCTGGTGGTGCAGCTGCTGACCGCCGCGGGCGTCCGGGTGGTCGGGGCCGACCCCGACCCGGTGCGCTGCGAACTCGCCGAGCGGCTGGGCGCGGTGGCCTGCGGCGACCCGGGCTCCGCGGCGGTGGAGACCGCCGTCGCGGAGCTGACCGACGGCCACGGCGTGGACCAGGTGTACCTGGCGGCCGGCGGCGGCAGCAACCAACCCGTCGAGCTGGCCGCGCAGTTGAGCCGGGACCGCGGCCGGGTGGTGGACATCGGCAAGTGCCGCCTCGACCTGCCGTGGAACGCCTACTACGAGAAGGAGCTGGACGTCCGGTTCTCCCGCTCGTACGGCCCCGGGCGCTACGACCCGGAGTACGAACTGGCGGGCCGGGACTACCCGATCGGCTATGTGCGCTGGACCGAGCGCCGCAACCTGGCCTGCTTCCTCGACCTCGCCGCCCGCGGCCGGGTGGACGTGGCGCCGCTGGTCTCCCACATCGCCGACTTCGACGACGCGGTGGAGACCTACCGGCGGTTGCAGGACGGCGAGTTGAAGGCCGTGGCGGTGCTGTTCCGCTACCCGGGCGCCGAGGGCGAGCGGGTGGTGGAGGCCCCGACCTTGGCCGTACCCGAGGTGCGCCGCCCCGGCCGGGCTGCCGCTCCGGCCCGGCCTGCCGCTCCGGTGCGGCCCGCCGGGACGCCGGTGCGGCTGGCGTTCGTCGGCGCGGGCAACTACGCGACGTCGATGCTGCTGCCGCACCTGGCCCGGCGCGAGGGGGTCGCGCTGTCCACCGCCGTCACCACCACGGCGCTGTCCGCCGCCAACGCCCAGCGGAAGTTCGGCTTCGACCGGGCGACCACCGACCTGGACGCCGTGCTCGGCGACGACTCGATCGACGCGGTCTTCGTGGTCACCCGGCACAGCTCGCACGCCGCCCTGACCGAGCGGGCGCTGCTGGCCGGCAAGCCGGTGTTCGTGGAGAAGCCGCTGGCGCTCACCGAGGGCGAACTGGCGGGCGTGCTCGCCGCCGTGGAGGAGTCCGGCAACGACCGCCTCCAGGTCGGCTTCAACCGCCGGTTCGCGCCGCTGCTGCGCGAGGCCAAGCAGCGCTTCGGCACCCGCAGCGGCCCGGCCAGCCTGCGCTACCTGGTCAACGCAGGGCGGCTCCAGCACGGCAGCTGGTACCTCCAACAGGACACCGAGGGTTCGCGGTTCGCGGGCGAGGGCGGGCACTTCATCGACACGGCGAGCTGGCTGCTGGGCGCCGACCCGGTGTCGGTGTACGCCGTCGCCCCGGCCGGCAACCAGGACCTGCAGATCGTGCTGGGCTACCCGGACGGCTCCACCGCCACCCTCAGCTACGTCACCACCGGGGCGCCAGGCTTCCCCAAGGAGACGCTGGACCTGGTCGCGGACGGCAAGGTGCTCGAGCTCGACGACTTCGTCCGCGCCTCGGTGCATTTCAGCGGCGCAGCCGGCCGTAAGCGCTGGGTCAGCTCCCGGCTGCCGAAGGCCCGGGACAAGGGCCAGTCCGCCGAACTGGCCTCGTTCATCAGGGCGGTGCGGACCGGCGGGCCGATGCCGGTGCCGCTGGAGTCGCTGGTCGCCACCACGGCGGCCACCCTCGCCGTCCAGGCCGCCCTGACCGGCGGCGCGCCGGTGACCTTGGCGGGGCCGAAGTGACCATGAGCCCGGGCTGGTACCTGCGCCGGCTGTCCCGGATGGGGCCGCAGGAGGTCGTCGGCCGGGCCGGCGACGTGCTGCGCCGACGGCGGTGGCGTTCCGCGCCGCCGAGCGCCCCGGCCGTCACCGGCGCCCGGTTCACCGCCGTACTGCCCGCCGGGGCGCTCGCCGCCGTCCCGGCGGACGCCGCCAAGCGGCTGGTCGCCGCGGCCGACCGGCTGATGGACGGGCACGCCGAGTTCTTCGGGGTGGCGCGCGAGGACCTGGCCGCCCCGGACTGGTGGCTCGACCCGAAGACCGGCCGCCGGGCCCCGGACGGCTACGCCTTCGACCTGCCCTACCGGGACGAGGACGCGGTCGGCGACATCAAGCAGATCTGGGAGCCCTCCCGGCACCAGCACCTGACGGTGCTCGCCGCCGCCTACGCGCTGACCCGCAACGAGCGCTACGCCGAGCGGGCGGCCGAGCAGCTGCGGTCCTGGTGGCAGGCCAACCCGCCGCTGCGCGGCGTGCACTGGATCAGCGGCATCGAGCTGGGCATCCGGCTGCTGTCCTGGGTGTGGGTCCGCCGGCTGCTCGACGGCTGGCCCGGCGCGGCCGGGCTGTTCGAGGGCAACCCGGTGGCGCTGGAACAGATCTGGTACCACCAGCACTGGCTGGCCGCCTTCCCCAGTCGGGGCTCCTCGGCGAACAACCACGTGATCGCCGAGGACGCCGGGCGGTTCGCGGCGGCCTGCGCCTTCGACTGGTTCCCCGCCTCCGAGCGCTGGCGCGCGGATGCGCTGCGCTCGCTGGAGCGGCAGCTGCGCGCCAACACCTTCCCCTCCGGTCTCAACCGCGAACTGGCCACCGAGTACCACGGACTGGTGCTGGAGCTCGGCCTGGCCGCACTGGCCGAGGCGGACGCGGCCGCCGTGCCCGTGCCCCGGACCGTCCGGCTGGTGCTGCTGCGGATGACCGACGCGCTCGCGGCCGTGGTGGACGAGCGGCTGCGCCCGCCCCGCCAGGGGGACGCCGACGACGGGCACGGCCTGGTCCTGGACGGCGCGGGCACCGACCGCTGGGGCTCGCTGCTGGCCACCGGGGAGGCCGTGTTCGGCCGGCTCGCCTGGTGGCCGGCGGTGACCGGCACCGATGTGCGCACTCCGCTGCTGGCCGCACTGCTGCGGCCGTACGGCCAGGACGGCACGGTGGCCCGCCCGGCGGCGCGGCCGGTGCACTTCCCGGACGCGGGCATGACGGTGCTGCGAGGTGCGGCGCCGGGCAACCCGGGGGAGATCTGGTGCCGCTGCGACGGCGGCCCGCACGGCTTCCTGTCCATCGCCGCGCACGGCCATGCCGACGCGCTGTCCGTGGAGGTCCGCTACGAGGGGGTCGACGTGCTCGCCGACCCGGGGACGTACTGCTACCACGGGCAGCCCGAGTGGCGGCGCTACTTCCGCTCGACGCTGGGCCACAACACCCTGGAGCTGGGCGGCGCCGACCAGTCGGTGTCCGGCGGCCCCTTCCTGTGGACCAGGCACGCCCGCACCCGGGTCCTGGTCGCGGACACCTCCGACCCGGCGGTGGCCCGCTGGTGCGCCGAGCACGACGGCTACCGGGACGCGGTGCACCGCCGCCGGGTGGAGCTGACGGCCGCCACCGGGGAGCTGCGGGTGGTCGACCAGGTGCGCGGCCCGGCGCGGGCCGTGCGCCTGGCGTTCCACCTCGGCCCGGCGGTCAGCGCCGAACTGACCGGCCACCGGGCCGTGCTGACCTGGACCAGGGACGGCCAGGACCGGTCCGCGGTGCTCGACCTGCCCGGGGAGCTGACCTGGCGGGCGCACCGCGGCGAGAGCGCGCCGCCGCTGGGCTGGTACTCGGCCGGCTTCGGCCGCAAGGAGCCCGCCACCACGCTGATCGGCACCGGAACCGCCGACGGCGAGCGGGAGTTCACCAGCGTCCTCGGGTTCCGGGGCTAGCGGGAGGAGGGGACGGTGGGGATCACCAGGTGGCGCCGGGCGGCGTCGGCCGCGTCGGTGCTGGCGCTGGCCCTGCTGGCGGCGGCCGGCTGCACCAGCACCTCGGACGCCCCGGCGGAGCCGACCGCCCCGCCGTCCCCGGCAAAGCCGGTGGCCCAGGTGTGCGACCACCCGGAGGCCGGGCCGGCCACCGCCCCGGCCGGCGCGGTGACGGTCGACCCCGCGGTGGTCGGCGACCTGGCCGCGAAGACCAAGGCCAGCCCGCCGAACACCACGTTCTGGCTCGGGCCGGGAACGCACAGCCTCGAAGCGGACCGCTACGCCCAGGTCGTCCCCAAGGACGGCGACAGCTACCTCGGCGCGCCCGGCGCGGTGCTCGACGGCCACGGGACCAACCAGTACGCCTTCGGCGGCGGCGCCGGGAACGTCACCATCCGCTACCTGACCGTGCAGGGCTTCGTCGCCCCGCAGAACGAGGGCGTGGTCAACCACGACTCGGCCGACGGCTGGGTGATCGAGCACGCGACGATCCAGCGCAACTCCGGCGCCGGGCTGATGGCCGGCGCCCACCAGAAGGTCCGCGCCAGCTGCCTGCGCGGCAACGGGCAGTACGGCATGAACGCCTACAAGTCCGGCGCCCCGCTCGGCGACCTGCTGGTCGAGGGCAACGAGATCACCGGCAACGACACCGACCAGTGGGAGAAGCGCCAGCCCGGCTGCGGCTGTACCGGGGGCGTCAAGTTCTGGGCCGTCAACGGCGCCGACGTGCTCGGCAACTGGGTGCACGACAACCGCGGCACGGGCCTGTGGGCGGACACGAACAACAACGACTTCCGGATCGAGGGCAACCTGCTGGAGTCCAACGACGGCGCCGCGCTGATCTACGAGACCAGCTACAACGCCGTCATCCGCGACAACACCGTCCGGCGCAACAACTGGGTGGACGGCCGCCGCTCCGCCGACCGCGGCGACAGCTTCCCGTTCGCCACCCTCTACCTGTCCGAGTCCGGCGGCGAACCGCGGATCAAGGCCCGCACCGACAGGATCGAGATCGACCGGAACGTCCTGGAGGACAACTGGTCCGGCATCACCCTGTGGGAGAACGCCGACCGGTTCTGCAACAGCCCGGCCAACACCTCCTCCGGCGCCTGCACCCTGCTGGTCCAGGACACCGCCCGCTGCGCCCGGCCGGGCATCGCCACCGCACCGCTCTACGACGACTGCCGCTGGAAGACCCAGCGCGTCGACATCCACGACAACCGCTTCACGCTGGACCCGTCGGTGGTCGGCTGCACCTCGACCTGCGGCCGGATGGCGGTGCTGGCCAACTACGGCACCTTCCCGGACTGGTCGCCGTACCAGGGCGAACCGGTGGCCGACGCCGTCACCGGCAGGCAGCAGAACCGCTGGCACGACAACACCTACGTCGGACCGTGGAGCTTCGTCGCCCACGACCCGAGCCGCACCCTCGACTTCGAGCAGTGGCAGGGCGCGCCGTACCAGCAGGACCAGGGCAGCACCCTCAGGCCCGGGGCCGGTGGTTGAGATGGCCGCAACCGTGACCCGTGCCCGCGCCCAGGGCCTCACCCGGGACGGCCGCCCGGCCGGCCCGCCGAGGACCGTCGAGCTGATCTGGGGCCTGCTGGTCCTCAACACCCTCGGCTCCGCCGGGGCGCAGACGATCATCCCGCTGCCCCGCTCGCTGATCCAGATGGCCACCATGGGCGCCCTGGTCTCCGCGTTCGCGCTGGCCCTGCTGCTCAACCTGCGGCTGCGGATCCGGCCCAGCGCCTTCCTGTTCCTGCTCACCCTGCTGCTGGTGCTGAGCGTGATCTCCAGCGCCAACCTGCACGCCGGGTACGGCGCGCTGTTCCGCTGCTTCCGGCTGACGCTGTTCGTCGCCACCCTGTGGCTGCTCAGCCGCTGGTGGGACGGCAGCCAGAGCTTCGTCCGGTTCCACATCCGGATGTACTTCGTGGTGCTGGTCTCGGTGGCCGCGGGCCTGGTCGCCTCACCGGGCGCGGCCTTCCCCGACGTCTACGGCGGGCGGCTGGTCGGCGCGCTGTGGCCGCTCACCCCGCCGCAGATCGGGCAGTACGCGGCGGTGATCATCGGGCTCACCGTGCTGCTCCTGCTGGACCGCCGCACCACCCGGGCGAGCGCGGCGACGATCATCGTGCCCTCGCTCGTCCTGCTCGCGCTGACCCACACCCGCACCGCCACCATCGGACTGATCGCCGGGCTGCTGCTGGCGATCGGCTCGCTGCTGCTGACCAGCGCCGCCGCCCGCCGGCTGTTCGGCTGGGCGGTGCTGCTCGCCACCGTGGTCGGGGTGGGGCTGAACTCACTCCTCCAGGCCTGGTTCCTGCGCGGCCAGAGCCAGGAGAACTTCTCCAACCTCACCGGCCGGGCCAAGGTCTGGGACGCCCTGCTGGCGGCGCCCCGGACCACCGTCGAGCAGGTCTTCGGCACGGGGCTGGGCGACAAGTCCTTCGGCGGGCTGCCGATCGACAACAGCTGGCTGGCCGTCTACAACGAACAGGGCCTGGCCGGGGTCGCCGTGGTGGCCGCGGTCCTGGTCGTGCTGGGCGGCGTCGCGCTGCTGCGGCCGCCCTCGCTCGCCCGGGCCGGCGC
Source organism: Kitasatospora sp. NPDC029367 (assembly GCF_055569135.1). NCBI lineage: Bacteria > Bacillati > Actinomycetota > Actinomycetes > Kitasatosporales > Streptomycetaceae > Kitasatospora > Kitasatospora sp. NPDC029367. The sequence continues at coordinate 25,652 of NZ_JBVHYH010000050.1, read as the reverse complement.
GATCTTCCTGATCGGCTACTGCGCGATCGCCTCGTACACCGAGGCCGGGCTGGGCGATGCCTCGCCGTACCTGCTGCACCTGACCGTGGCCGCCTCGCTGCTGGCGGCGCCCGCCGAGCCCGCCGCCCTGCCGTCGCCCGCCGCCCTGCCGACCCCTGCTGCTCCCCGGCGGCGCACCGCGCCTCGGGCCCGGCGAACGGAGCTCACCTGACATGCGCGTCCTCGTGGTGCACAACCGCTACGCCTCGGCGCAGCCGAGCGGGGAGAACAAGGTCGTCGACCAGGAGGTGGGCCTGCTGCGGGAGGCCGGCCACCGGGTCGAGCTGTTCGAGCGGCGCAGCGACGACATCGCCCGCCGCTCGCTGCCGGGCAAGGTCGCGGTGCCGCTGCTGGTGCCGTGGAACCCGGCGGTGCGTGCGGAGTTGGCCGCCCGGCTGCGGGCCGAGCGGCCGGACGTGGTGCACGTCCACAACGTCTTCCCGCTGCTGTCGCCCGCGGTGCTGGCGGCCTGCGCGGACGCGGGCGTGCCCGCCGTCGCGACGCTGCACAACTACACCCAGGTCTGCCCGCCGGGCACCCTCCAGCGGGACGGCCGGCCGTGCACCGAGTGCGTCGGCGGCTCGCCGCTGCCCGCCGTGCGGCACGGCTGCTACCGGGGCTCCCGGCTGGCGACGGTGCCGCTGGCGGTCGGTCTGGTGGTCAACCGGCGGCGCTGGTGGACGGGGGTGGAGCGGTTCTTCTGCATCTCCGCGGCGCAGCGCGAGGTCCTGGTGCGGTCCGGGCTGCCGGCCGAACGGCTGGCGGTGAAGCACAACTTCGTACCGGAGCCGGGCAGAGTCCGCACCGGCGCGGGGGAGCACCTGCTCTACCTGGGCCGGCTCGCGGAGGCCAAGGGCGTGCGGCTGCTGATGGCCGCCTGGGACCGGCTCGCCGCCGAGGGCGGGGTCGGGGTGCCGCTGGTGATCGCGGGCGCCGGGCCGCTGGAGGCGCAGGTGCGGGCCTGGGCGGCGGGCCGGGCGGACGTGCGCTGCGTCGGCCTGTACGACCAGGCGCAGTGCCGGGAGGCCGTCGCCCGGGCGGTCGCCGTGGTGGCGCCCTCGACCTGGCTGGAGGCCTTCGGGCTGGTGGTGGTGGAGGCGATGGCGGCCGGGGTGCCGGCCGTCGCCGCCGGTCACGGCGCCTTCGTCGAACTCGTCGAGGACGGGGTGACCGGGCTGCTGCACCGGCCGGGCGAGGCGGCCTCGCTCGCGGCCTGCCTGCGCCGGATCACGGCCGATCCGGCGGTCAACCGGGAGCTGGGCCGGGCCGCCCGGCGCCGGTACGAGCAGGGGTTCAGCCCGGCCGTCGGGCTGGACCGCCTGGTGGAGGGGTACCGGGGGGGGGGGGGGGGGCGGGCCGGGGGGGGGGGGGGGGGGGGGGGGGGGGGGGGGGGGAGAAAGGGGGGGGGGGGAGGAGAAGGAACT
>NZ_JBVHYH010000050.1:0-24179 GCF_055569135.1 Kitasatospora sp. NPDC029367 | reverse complement strand
GGCATATGGGACAAGGGAGGAGAGGGGTGTAATACGGTCTTCGGCGTGCGGTCGCTTGGGGGGGGGGGACGGGGCCGCGCCCGCGCCCCGGTCCGGCGGCGCGGTCGACGCGCCGCCGGTGGGGAACGGACACGCTGGCCCGCCGCGGGGCACCCGCGCGGGCAGGGATGGGAGCAGTCAATGACACGATGCCGACTGTGCGGCTCGACGGCGATGGGGAGCGTCGTCGACCTGGGGGCGACCCCGCCGTGCGAGAGCTTCCTCGCCGCCGACCAGTTGGACCGGCCGGAGCCCGCCTACCCGCTGCACCTGCGGGTCTGCACGGACTGCTGGCTGGCGCAGATCCCGCCGCTGATCACGCCCGAGGAGACCTTCACCCAGTACGCGTACTTCTCCTCCTACTCGACCTCCTGGGTGGAGCACGCCCGGACCTTCGTCGACGGCGCCGTCCAACGGCTGGGGCTGGGCGCCGACGCCTTCGTGGTCGAGGTGGCCAGCAACGACGGCTACCTGCTGCGGCACGTGGTGGACGAGGGGATCCGCTGCCTGGGCATCGAACCGTCGGTGAACGTCGGCGCCGCCGCCCGCGAGGCCGGGGTGCCCACCCTCACCGCGTTCCTGGACCCGGAGACCGGCGCCGCCGTCCGCGCCGAACACGGCCCGGCGGACCTGGTGGTGGCCAACAACGTGTACGCCCACATCCCCGACGTGGTCGGCTTCACCCGGGGGCTGCGCGCCCTGGTCGCCGACGACGGCTGGGTCTCGATCGAGGTGCAGCACCTGCTGACCCTGATCGAGGGGAACCAGTACGACACCATCTACCACGAGCACTTCCAGTACTACACGGTCGCCTCCGCGATCCGGGCGCTGGCCAGCGGCGGGCTCACCCTGGTCGACGTCGAGCTGCTGCCGACCCACGGCGGCTCGATCCGGCTGTGGGCCCGGCCGGACGCGGCCGCCGGCGAGCCGGGCCCGCGGGTGGCCGACGTGCTGGCCCGGGAGAAGGCCGCCGGGCTCCAGGAGCTGTCCGGCTACACCGAGTTCTCCGCCCGGGTCGCCAAGGTCCGCCGGGACCTGCTGACCTTCCTGATCGGTGCGGTCGAGCGCGGGGAGACCGTGGTCGGCTACGGCGCCCCCGGCAAGGGCAACACCCTGCTCAACCACTGCGGCATCCGGCCCGACCTGCTCCCGTACACCGTCGACCGGAACCCGTACAAGCACGGCCGGTTCACCCCGGGCACCCGCATCCCGATCCTGGCGCCCGAGCAGATCGCCGCCGACCGGCCGGACTACGTGCTGGTCCTGCCGTGGAACCTGCGGGCCGAACTGGTCGAACAGTTGTCCTTCGTGCACGAGTGGGGCGGCCGGCTGGTCTTCCCCGTCCCGGAACTGAGCATCGTCGAGGGGGAGCGGTGAAGGTCGTCCTGTTCTGCGGCGGTTACGGGCTGCGGATGCGCAGCGGAGCCTCCGACGACGTGCCCAAGCCGATGGCGATGGTCGGCCCCCGGCCGCTGATCTGGCACGTGATGCGCTACTACGCCTACTACGGGCACACCGAGTTCATCCTCTGCCTCGGCTACGGCGCCCACCACATCAAGGAGTTCTTCCTCAACTACCAGGAGACGACGTCCAACGACTTCGTGCTGCGGGGCGGGCGGACGGAGCTGCTGTCGACCGACATCGCCTCCTGGACGATCACCTTCGCGCAGACCGGCATCGAGTCGCCGATCGGTGAGCGGCTGCGCCGGGTGCGCCACCACCTGGACGGCGACGAGATGTTCCTCGCCAACTACGCCGACGTGCTCACCGACGCGCCGCTGCCGGAGATGATCGACCGCTTCGCCGAGCGGGACGCCGGCGCGTCGATGATGGTGGTGCCGCCGCAGTCCTCCTTCCACTGCGTGGACCTGGGCGCGGACGGCCTGGTCGGGGGGATCACCGCGGTCAGCGACATGCCGCTGTGGGAGAACGGCGGGTACTTCGTGCTCCGCCAGGAGATCTTCGACCACATCCCGGAGAACGGCGACCTGGTCGCCGACGGCTGCACCGAACTCGCCAAGCGCGGCCGCCTGGTGGCCCACCGGCACCGCGGCTTCTGGAAGCCCACCGACACCGTGAAGGAGCGGGCCGCGCTGGACGCCGCCTACGCCCACGGCGACCGCCCCTGGGCGGTCTGGGAGCGGGACGGGGCCGCGGTGAGGACCTCGTGATCCGGCTCGGCCCCGGGCCGCTGGAGCGGATCGCCGTGGTCGGCGCGCACTGCGACGACATCGCCATCGGCGCCGGCGGCACGCTGCTGACGCTGTGCCGGGCGCGTCCCGGGCTGCGGGTGGACGCGCTGGTGCTCTCCGGCGGCGGCAGCGCACGGGAGCAGGAGGAGCAGGCCGCGCTGGCCGCCTTCTGCCCCGGCGCCGACCTGCGGCTGACGGTGCTCAAGCTGCCGGACGGCCGGCTGCCCGCGCACTGGGAGGAGGCCAAGGCCGCCGTCGAGGAGCTGCGCGGGCGCACCGACCCGCAGCTGGTCCTCGCCCCGCGCACCGCGGACGCCCACCAGGACCACCGCGGCCTGGCCCGGCTGGTCCCCACCGCGTTCCGCGACCACCTGGTGCTCGGCTACGAGATCGTCAAGTGGGACGCCGACCTCGGCCGCCCGACGGCCTACCAGCCGCTGAGCCCGGAGACCGCGGAGGAGAAGGTACGGCTGCTGCAGGAGCACTACCCCTCGCAGCGGCACCGCCCCTGGTACGACCGGGAGGCCTTCCTCGGGCTCGCCCGGATCCGCGGCATCGAATGCCACGCCCGCTACGCCGAGGCCTTCGACGTCACCAAAGCCACGCTCGATTTCGGCGCGCCCCACCTCGGCACGCTCGACCCGGAGGGATGAACCTTGCGCGTACTGCTGACCGGACACCAGGGCTACCTGGGCACCGTGATGGCCCCCGTCCTCGCCGCCGCCGGACACGACGTCGTCGGCCTGGACGCCGGCCTGTTCGCGGAGTGCGTCCTCGGCCCGAAGCCCGCGGACCCGCCGGGGCGGCGGGTGGACCTGCGCGACGTGACCGCCGAGCACGTGGCCGGGGTGGACGCCGTGATCCACCTGGCCGCGCTCTCCAACGACCCGCTCGGCTCGCTCGCCCCGGACCTCACCTACGACATCAACCACCACGCCTCCGTACGGCTGGCGCGGCTGGCCCGCGAGGCCGGGGTGCGGCGCTTCCTGTACGCCTCCACCTGTTCCGTCTACGGCGCCGCCGGCGGCGACGAGCTGGTGACCGAGGACGCCCCGCTGCGCCCGGTGACCCCGTACGCGGAGTCCAAGGTGCGGGTGGAGGACGACCTGCACGCCCTGGCCGACGGCGACTTCAGCCCGGTGTACCTGCGCAACGCCACCGCCTTCGGCTACTCGCCCCGGCTGCGCGCCGACATCGTGCTGAACAACCTGGTCGGCCACGCGCTGCTCTCCGGCGAGGTACTGGTGCTCTCCGACGGCACCCCCTGGCGCCCGCTGGTGCACGCCGCCGACATCGCCCGGGCCTTCGCGGCCGCGCTGGAGGCGCCGCGCGAGGCCGTGCACGACCGGGCCTTCAACATCGGCAGCGAGGCCAACAACGTCACGGTCGCCGAGATCGCCGAGCAGGTCGCCGAGGCGGTGGCCGGCGCCCAGGTGGTGATCACCGGGGAGCACGGCGCCGACCCGCGCTCCTACCGGGTGGACTTCTCCCGGTTCCGGGCCGCGCTGCCCGGCTTCGACTGCGAGTGGACGGTCAAGCAGGGCGCCGTCGAACTCGCCGAGGCCTACCGGAAGTTCGGGCTGACCCGGGAGGACTTCGAGCGGCGCTTCACCCGGCTGGCGGTGCTCCGCGAGGCCGCCGGCGCGGGCGCCGTCGACGACACCCTGCGGTGGCGCCGGTGACCGGGGTCGGCGAGCAGATGCACGCCCTGGTGGAGCGGCTGTACCCGCTCTGCCGGAGCATCACCGGCGACGGGGTGCGCGCCACCCTGGCCGTCGTCGGCGAGTACCTCCCGCTGACGGTGCACGAGGTGCCGACCGGGACGCAGGTACTCGACTGGACGGTGCCCCAGGAGTGGAACATCCGGGACGCCTACGTCGCCGACGCCGCGGGCCACCGGGTCGTCGACCTCGCCGCGTCCAGCCTGCACGTGCTCGGCTACAGCGTGCCGGTGGCGGCCACCATGCCGCTGAGCGAGCTGCGCCCGCACCTGCACACCCTGCCGGAGCACCCCACCTGGGTGCCCTACCGGACCAGCTACTACACCCCGGACTGGGGCTTCTGCCTGGCCCAGCAGACCCTGGACGCGCTGCCCGAGGGCGACTACGAGGTGCGGATCGACTCCACCCTCGCGGACGGCCACCTCACCTACGCCGAGCACGTCGTCCCCGGGCAGGTCGCCGACGAGGTGCTCGTCTCCTGCCACGTCTGCCACCCGTCGCTGGCCAACGACAACCTGGCCGGCATCGCGGTGGCGACCTTCCTGGCCCGCGAACTGGCCGAGCGCTCGCCGTACTACACCTACCGGTTCGTCTTCGCCCCCGGCACCATCGGGGCGATCACCTGGCTGGCCCGCAACGCGGAGCGGGTGGACCGGGTCAGGCACGGCCTGGTGCTGGCCTGCGCCGGGGACCAGGGGCAACTGACGTACAAGCAGAGCCGGCGCGGCGACGCGGAGATCGACCGGGTGCTGCGGCACGTCCTGCGCGCCTCCGAACGCCCGCACCGGGTCACCGAGTTCACCCCGTACGGCTACGACGAGCGGCAGTACTGCTCGCCCGGGTTCGACCTCGGCGTGGGCTCGCTCAGCCGGACCCCGTACGCCGGGTACCCCGAGTACCACACCTCGGCGGACGACCTGGACTTCGTGAAACCGGAGGCGATGGCGGACACCCTCGCGGTCTGCCGCGAGGCCTTCGCCGTGCTCGACCGCAACCGGCGCTACCTCAACCTCAGCCCGTACGGCGAACCGCAGTTGGGCCGGCGCGGGCTGTACGACTCGCTCGGCGGGCGCAGCGACGCCAAGCAGGCCCAGCTGGCCATGCTGTGGGTGCTCAGCCTCTCCGACGGCGAGCAGAGCCTGCTGGACGTGGCCGAGCGCTCCGGGCTGCCGTTCGACACCGTCGCCGTCGCGGCCGACGCCCTGCGGGGCGCCGGGCTGATCAAGGCGTGACGCCGATGGCCACCGAGGGGGTGAAGGCCGCGACCCCGGCAGGCCCGGCCGGGGAGCGGGCGCAGGCCCGGCCCGCCGGGCGGGGCGTGCTCGGCCGGGTGTCCTGGGGGCTGGCCGACCAGGCGGTCACCAGCATGATCAACTTCGCGGTGGGCATTTACGTCGCCCGGGAGCTGGGGGTGCACGCGTTCGGCGTGTTCAGCCTGGCCTGGCTGACCTACGGCGTGGTGCTCAACGTCTCCCGGGGGCTGGCCACCGACCCGCTGATGGTGCGGTTCAGCGGTGTGCCGGAGCCGGCCTGGCGCGCCGCGGCGGCCCGGTCCTCCGGCACCGCGCTCGCCGTCGGCGCCACCCTCGGCGCCGTCTGCCTGCTGGTCGGGCTCGGCCTCGGCGGCGACGTGGGGCCCGCGTTCGCGAGCCTCGGCGTCGCCCTGCCCGCGCTGCTGCTCCAGGACTCCCGGCGGTTCGCCTTCTTCGCCGCCGGCACCGGGCGGAAGGCCTTCGCCAACGACCTGGTGCAGGGCCTCGCGCTGATCCCGGCCATGGTGGTGGCGGCCCGGGTGGGCACCGTGGCCGCCTTCCTGCTGGCCTGGGGCGCCGCCGCGGCGGCGGCCGCCGGGTACGGCTTCCTCCAGTCCGGCGTCCGCCCCCGGGTCACCCAGGCCCGCGGCTGGCTGCGCGAGCAGCGCGACCTCGGCAGCCGCTACCTGGTCGAGAACGTCAGCCTCAGCGGCGCCGGCCAACTGCGCGCGTACGGGCTCGGCGCGATCGTCGGGGTCGGCGCGGTCGGCGCCGTCCGGGGCGCCGAACTCCTCCAGGGCCCCTTCCTCGCCCTGCTGATGGGGCTCTCCCTGGTCACCGTGGCGGAGGCGGCCCGGGTCCTGCGGCAGACACCGCAGCGGCTCGGCCGGTTCTGCCTGCTGCTCGGCGGCGGACAGGCCGGGGCCGCCCTGCTCTGGGGCTCGGCCCTGCTGCTGATGCCCGACCGGGCCGGGCAGTTCGTCCTCGGCGACGTCTGGCACTCCGCCTCCCAGCTCATCCTGCCGGCCACCCTCGGCGTCGCGGGCGCCGGCCTCGGCAGCGGCGCGGCCGCCGGGCTGCGCGCCCTCGCCGCCGCCCGGCGCAGCCTGCGCTGCCAACTCTTCGCCTCCGCCTGCTACCTGGGCGGCGGGCTCGGCGGCGCCGCCGCGGCCGGCACCGTCGGCTCCGCCTGGGGCGTCGCCACCGCCACCGCCTGCGGCGCCGCCGTCTGGTGGCTCCAGCTGCGCGCCGCCCTGCGCGAGCACCACCGCACACCCGTTCCCGACCCGAGCGCCACCCCCGACCTGAGCGCCACCCCCGAAGTGAGGACGCCGTGACCGCCGTTCCCCGACTGAGCATCGGCCTGCCCGTCCACAACGGCCAGGAGTACCTCGCCGAATCGCTCGACGCCCTGCTCGGCCAGACCTACCAGGACTTCGAACTGGTCATCTCCGACAACGCCTCGACCGACGCCACCGAGTCCCTCTGCCGCGAGTACGCCGCGCGGGACCGGCGGATCCGCTACCTCCGGCTGCCCCGGAACATCGGCGCCGCGCCCAACCACAACCACGTGTTCACCCAGTGCCGCGGCGAACTCTTCAAGTGGGCCTCGCACGACGACCTGTACGCCCGGGACCTCCTGCAGCGCTGTGTCCAGGCGCTGGACGAACGGCCCGAGATCGTCCTCGCCCACTCCGGCCAGGCGGTCATCGACGAGCACGGCCGGGTGAAGGTCCCCTACGAGTACGGCCTCGCCACCGACTCGCCGCGCGCCCCGGAGCGCTTCCGCAGCCTGCTGTTCGAGCCCGGCGGCGACGACTTCTACGGGGTGATCCGGGCCGACGTGCTGCGCCGGGTCAAGCCGCACGACAGCTACCACCACGCGGACCGCACCTTCGTCGCCGAGCTCACCCTGCACGGCCCCTTCCACCAGGTGCCGGAGCTGCTCTACTTCCGCCGCGACCACCCCACCCGGGCCGAGCGGGCCAACCCCTCCAAGCGCTCCCGCTGCGTCAACCTGGACCCGCGCCGGGCCGGGCCGCTGCACCCCACGCCCCGGCTGCTCGCCGAGTACGTCTGGGGCTTCGCCGCGGCCGTGCGCCGGGCGCCGCTGTCCACCGCCGACCGGCGGGCCTGCTACGGCCACCTGGCCGCCTGGATGACCAGCCGGCTGCGGCCGGGCGCCGGCGAGCGGGTCGAGGACCGCACCCCCGTGCCGTCGGCCGCGCCCGCCGTCTCCGTCGACGACCTGGTGGCCGGGCGCGGGGGGAGGCGGGCATGACGCCCCGAACCCCGGTGCGCGTCGGGGTGTTCGGGCTGCTCGGCTCCGGCAACCTCGGCAACGACGGCTCGCTGGAGGCCGTGCTCGGCTACCTCCGCGCCGAGCACCCGGACGCCGCGGTGGACGCGCTCTGCGGCGGACCGGAGGCGGTCACCGCCCGCTACCGCATCCCCGCCACCCGGCTGCACTGGTACCGCGGCGAGTACCGCACCGCCGCCCGGGCCGGCGCCGTCCTCGGCAAGGGCCTGGGCAAGCTCGTCGACGCCGCCCGCACCGCCGCCTGGGTGCGCCGGCACGACGTGGTGATCGTCCCGGGCATGGGCGTCCTGGAGGCCACCCTGCCGCTGCGGCCCTGGGGCTTCCCGTACGCGCTGTTCCTGCTCTGCGCCTCCGGCCGGCTGCTGCGCACCCCGGTGGCGCTGGTCGGCGTCGGCGCCGCCCCGATCGGCAACCCGGCCACCCGGGCGCTGGTGCGCTGGTCCGCCCGGCTGGCCGCCCACCGCTCGTACCGGGACGAGCTGTCCCGCGAGGCCATGCGGGCGATGGGCGTGGACACCGCGCGGGACGAGGTCCACCCGGACATCGCCTTCGCCCTCCCGGCGCCGCCCGCCCCCGGAGCCCGGGACGGGCGGGTCTGCGTCGGCGTGATGGACTTCCACGGCGGCGACGACGACCGCGCCCGGGCCGAGCGGATCCACCGGCGCTACCTCGACGGCACCACCCGCTTCGTCCGCGCGCTGGTGGAGGACGGCCGGCCGGTCCGGCTGCTCACCGGCGACGCGGTCGACGCCCGGGTGGTCGCCGCGATCGTCGAGGCCGTCGACTCCCCGCTGGTCACCGCCTCCCCGGCCGCCTCGCTGGCCGAGCTGATGGCGGAGACGGCCGCCGCCGACGCCGTGGTGGCCACCAGATACCACAACCTGGTCTGCGCGCTGCGGACCGGCACCCCGACGCTCGCCCTCAGCTACGCGGCCAAGAGCGACGCGCTGATGGCCCGGATGGGGCTGGGCGCCTACTGCCACCCGGCCCGCGAGCTCGACGCCGACCGGCTGATCGAGCAGTTCCGGGAGCTGGAGAAGCACGCGACGGAGCTGCGGCAGACCCTCGCCGAGCGGAACCTGACGGCCACCCGCCGGCTCGACCACCAGTTCACCGCCCTGACCGAGGCCGTCTTCCCGACCGCCGACCACGCCACCGCCGACCACGCCACCGCCGACCACCTGACGGAGACCTCATGAAGGCGACCGAAGTCCCGGCGATCGCCGGCGCCTACCTGTTCGAACCGACCCCGTACGCCGACGAACGCGGCTTCTTCTGCCGCACCTTCGACGCCGAGGTGCTCCGCTCCGTGGGCATCGACCCCGACGCCTTCGTCCAGCACAGCCTGTCCCGCTCGGTACGGGGCGTGCTGCGCGGCCTGCACCTGCGCTCCGGCGCCGGCGAGGCCAAGATCGTGCGCTGCTCCTCCGGCGAGGTCTTCGACGTCGTCGTGGACCTGCGGCCCGACTCGCCGACCTACCGCAACACGGCCTTCTTCCAGCTGTCCGGCGAGACCCAGGTCAGCGTGTACGTCCCGGCGGGCTGCGCCCACGGCTTCCAGGCGCTGACCGACGCCGACGTCTCCTACCGGATCGACCGCCCGCACGACCCGGCCGAGGACGTCACCATCGCCTTCGACGACCCGGAGCTGGCCATCCCCTGGCCGCTGCCCGCCACGTCGGTGTCCGAGCGGGACCGGAAGGCGCCGAGCCTCGCCGAGGCCCTGCGACCCGGGGAGAAGTGAGCGCCATGGCCGTCGACGACTTCCAGCTGCCCAAGTCCCGGGCGGCGAACGAGCGGCTGCACGCCCTGATCCCCGGCGGCGCCCACACCTACGCCAAGGGCGACGACCAGTACCCCGAGAACCTCGCCCCAGTGATCAGCCACGGCCGTGGCGCCCACGTCTGGGACGTCGACGGCAACCGCTACGTCGAGTACGGCTCCGGCCTGCGCGCCGTCAGCCTCGGCCACGCCCACCCGCGGGTGACCGAGGCCGCCCGGCGGGAGCTCGACCGGGGCAGTAACTTCGCCCGCCCGTCCATCCTCGAACTCGAGGCCGCGGAACGCTTCCTGGACACCGTGCCCACCGCCGAGATGGTGAAGTTCGCCAAGAACGGCTCCGACGTCACCACCGCCGCCGTGCGCCTCGCCCGCGCCGCCACCGGGCGGCCCAGGGTGGCCGTCTGCGGGGACCACCCGTTCTTCTCCGTCGACGACTGGTTCATCGGCACCACGCCGATGTCCGCCGGCATCCCGGACGCGATCACCGAGCTCACCGTGGCCTTCCCGTACGGCGACCTCTCCGCCACCGAGGAACTGCTCACCCGGTACCGGAACGAGATCGCCTGCCTGATCCTCGAACCGGCCGGCCACACCGAGCCGCCGCCCGGCTACCTGGCCGGCCTGCGTGAACTGGCCGACCGGCACGGCTGCCTGCTGATCTTCGACGAGATGATCACCGGCCTGCGCTGGTCCCCGGCGGGCGCCCAGGGCCTCTACGGCGTCGCCCCCGACCTCTCCACCTTCGGCAAGGCGCTCGGCAACGGCTTCGCCGTCTCCGCCCTCGCCGGACGTCGTGACCTGATGGAGCACGGCGGGCTGCGCCACGACGGCGACCGGGTGTTCCTGCTCTCCACCACGCACGGCGCGGAGACCCACGCACTGGCCGCCGCGATGGCCGTGCAGACCACCTACGTCGAGGAGGGCATCACCGCCCGGCTGCACGCCCTCGGCGAGCAACTGGCCGCCGGGGTCCGCGAGGCCGCCGCCGGCATGGGCGTCGCCGACCACGTGGTGGTCCGGGGCCGGGCCAGCAACCTGGTCTACGCCACGCTCGACGAGCGCGGCCAGCCCTCCCAGGAGTACCGCACCCTCTTCCTGCGCCAACTCCTCGCGGGCGGCGTGCTGGCCCCGTCCTTCGTGGTGAGCAGCGCGCTCGACGACGCCGACATCGCCCACACCGTCGAGGCCGTTGCTGCGGCCTGCGCGGTCTACCGCAAGGCCCTGGACGCCGGTGACCCCACCCACTGGCTGGGCGGACGGCCGGTGAAGCCGGTGTTCCGGCGCTTCGCGTGACCTGTCTCTTCTCCGCTACCCGATCGACCGCCCAGGCAGTCGCCGGTACCACCGCCAACGCGGTGCACCAGCCGCCCAGCGTGTCGGTCGGGTAGTGCGCGCTCAGCCGCTCGGCCGCGTGTCACGACCATCGCCACCGCAAGAACAAGGCACGACATCGCCCCCACCCCCACGGACGCCAAGTGTCGCCGGACCTGACCGAACCTCGGTGCAACCAGCCAGGACTGGCCGTACGCTGTGCGGATGGAGCGAGCTGCAGTGACTTCGTTTCGTGCGGTGGTCTTCGACTTCTTCGGCGTCCTGACGTCGAACATGGTCGAGGTCATCACGTGGTTCGAGAACCGGGAGCGGATCGCCCCGGGGACGTTCTTGCGCGCTTGGTCCGACCCCCGGGGGCAGGACCTGTTCCGGAGTCTTGAACTCGGCCGGATCAGCCAGGAGGACTGGAACACCGGGTTCGCGGCTCTGATGGGCGTGAAGCCGGACAACCTGCTGGCCAGGTACCTTCACGATGCGTTTCCGGCCTACCCGGTTCTTCAGGTCGCGCGGCAGGCCCGTGCGGCAGGAGTGCGGACGGCGGTGCTGTCCAACAGCCTCGGGCGGCAGCCCTACGACCCGTACGCGGGCTTCGACCTGCACGGCACTTTCGATGCGGTGGTGCTGTCGGCGGAGCATGGTGTTCGCAAGCCCGAACCCGAGGTGTTCCAGGTCGTGCTGGAGCGCCTCGGCGTCAGCGCCGAGGAGTGTCTGTTCGTGGATGACAGTGAGGAGAACCTCGTCGCCGCCCAGCGGCTCGGCTTCACCCCTGTGCTGGGGCTGGACGAGGACGTGGTCGTCCGACGGCTACGCGAGCTTCTGCGCCTGCCCGGCTGCTAGGAAGTCCCGGACCCCTGTGTGGGCGGTGTGCGGAGCCAGTTTCTCTCGCAGGCCCCGCAGTTGGGATTCGGAGCGCGCGGAGTCGACCGCTCCGAGGCAGGCCGACGCGTGCCGGGCCGTTGCCACAGCCGCGTCCAGGTCGTGCAGTGCGAGGTGCGCCTCCGCAGCGCGGGCGAGGTAGATGGCGTGGCTGCGGGGGTACTGCTCGTCACCCGGGTACGCCTGCATGCCGGCCTCGAAACGTCGCAGGGCCTCGGCAGGGTCCCCCAGTTCCAGAGCGGAGGAGCCGGCGATCATCTCGATCTCGCCGTAGTCCACCCAGTAGAGGAAACCGGGGTCGTCCTCACGTCGTCCCTTGTCCAGCGCCGCGCGTGCCAGGTGAAGCTGGTGCTTGGTCTCCTCCTTCGCCCCGTCCTTCGACCAGGCGCGGGCGGCGCGGGCGGCGAGCATCGCCTCCATCCGCGGGGTGCTACAGCCACGTGCCTGGGTCCGGGCCGTGTCCACGAACGACACCGCCCGACCGGCCAAGCCGGGGGAGGAGTAGCACTGAATGGCGGCGAAGGACAGCGTGTAGGCGCCGGCGATCACATCGCCGCACTCGGCGGAGGCCCGCAAGGAAGCGTCGAAGTAGGACTGGGCAACTCCCATTCGTCCCTGATCGAAGGCCGCCCAGCCGACCTGGCGGGCGGCCTCGGCGGTGATCGCGTACAAGCGCGACAGCTGATCGCCCTTGTACCGCCGGGACTTGATCGCCGCCACCGCCAGGGCGAGATCGCTGCGCGCGGCCGTGAAAACCTCGCCGCTGCCGAGTTCGTCGTCCACGTGGCGCAGGAGCTGGAGTCGGCCCTCCAAACCCGCCAGCATGGACGAGCCGTCCACAGGCGTGGCCCGTGGCTCGAGGAGGGTGCGCCCGATGGCCGTGACCCAGTTGTTCGTCGACGCTGACAGGGCAACGCCGGCAGCAAGAAACCCTCGGCGATCCACTCGTCTTCCCTCCATCAGGCTTGTGAGAACCGCCAGAGTCGCCCCGGCTTGGTTCCAAGAAACGTCCACAGGCCCTGCGTCGGCAAGAGCAGCGGCGAAGCTTCCGCCGGTCTCGAGGGCCCGGTCGTAAGCAGCGGCCACCGACTCGGTCACCCGGCGATTGCCGTTTTCCACGTTGCGCAGGTACGCCACGCCGAACCCGCTCGCGCGAGCGAACTCGGCCCAGCCCATACCGGAAGCGCGGCGGGCTTGCCTCATATCGTGGCGCAGTTGATCGGGCATCAAGGCGCTCCTCTGGGATGGGATCGCTTCTGGATCGCGCCACATCATTGTCACCAGGACGCTGGCGGTGTGTGATCGATTCCGTACAGATCGCAGTCGTCGCCGTCCGCGCGTCAGGAGCAGAAGCGTTGACCCCGGCGCGCGCTGGCCCGTCCGCGCCTTCCTGATGTCACGTCAGTGTGGGGCCTGGACAGCCTCCCGTTCGATCCCGTTCCGAGGTGTTCCGCCATGCTCGAAACCTGTTCCATGCCCCGCCGCCCCCGCGCGTTCGCGGCCCGCCTCGACTCCCTCGTCGAGGCGGCCCCGCACGCCCGTCATCTCCTCCGGGCCTACCTCTCCGGCCTCCCCAGCGGCCTCCTCTACTCCGACATCGCCGAACTCCTCCTCGGCGAACTCTTCGCCAATGCCGTCCAACACTCCGACGCCCCCGACGACCGCCGCATCGAGATCCGCTTCGCCCTGACCAACAACCTCCTCCGCATCGAGGTCCACGATGCCGGCACCGGCCGCCCCACCCTCCGACCCTCCACCACCACCGACGAACACGGACGCGGCCTCCACCTCGTCAACGAACTCGCCGAACGCTGGGGCTGCTGCCCCCGCGCCGGCGGCATCGGCAAGTTCGTCTGGATCCTCATCGCCCCCGCCCTCGTTCCTGCCGTCTGAGAGCGCGCCATCGATGCAGCCGCCTCTCACCACCCTCGCCCGGCATTCCCTCGCCCTCGACATCTCCCTCGCCGAGACCACCCGCCACCTCGACGACTGCTGCCACGCCCTGCTTGCCACTCCGCGCCCCGGTGTTGAGGCCGACACCGGCGAACTCCTCGAAGCCCTCGGCGTGTTCGACGTCCCCGAGCAGCTCGGCCCCCACGAACCCCCTCCAAGAGAGCACGTTGAGTACGACGCAAGGTTCAGATGCGCATCACCCTCGGAAGGATCCCGAAGCTGTGACCAGTTCACTTCCCGTTCCCGCAGACCGCCTCGAAGTCCTCGAAGCCGCCACGCTGTGCCTGGTGGAGACGGCCGCGCCGACGCTCGCACCGGAGCACCGCGCCGCGATGGAGCAGGTGTGGGCGAAGGCCGTTCAGGCGAACCCCGACCTGTTCGACGGCCCGGCGGTGGTGTGCACCGCCACCCGGTACGACGGCGACACCCTCGTCCTGTCCTGGGCCCCGGTGACCTACCAGTACTTCGCGCTGCGCCGCGTTGCGGGGGCGCCCCGGGTGTCGTCGGTGTTCGTGACCGTCGCCCAGCCGACCGACGAGGGCGGCCTGGTCGTGGGCCGCATGTCCGCCTCGACCGCCGCGCCCGGACGCTGGCAGTTTCCCGGTGGGAACGTGGAGCCGCCCGTCGGCACCGGAGTCCTGGACGAGGCCGAGTTGCGCAACCAGGCGTGCCGGGAGCTGACCGAGGAGATCGGCGTGCACTCGACGCCCCGGGACCTGACGCTGTGGGCGGTCACCTGCGGGGAGAACGGCAGCATCGGTGTGCACTACGAGGCGCCGCCGCTGCCGCAGCAGGCCGTGCGCGAGCGGTACGAGGCACTGGTGCGGGCGGAGGCCGTCGACGGCCGCACACCGGAGCTGGACCGGATCGCTCTCGTAGACGGTGTGGCCATCGAGTTGGAGGGTCCGCATGCGGACTACCTCGACGTCCTGCTCCACCGTTACAAGGCGAGGACCCGTGGATGAAACCCGCGCCCCACGGTGGCTTCTGGAGGCAGCGGCGCAGCTGCGGGCGGCCGAGCAGTCCAGCCTGCCCGCCGCCCCGCTGGCCCAGAGCTGCCCCGGGCTGACGCTGGAACAGGCGTACCGCGTCCAGGCGGCGGCGATCAGCGGCCGCCTGGCCGACGGAGCCCGCCTCGTCGGCCACAAGATCGGCCTGACGTCGGCGGCGATGCAGGAGCAGATGGGGGTGAGCGAGCCGGACTCCGGCGTCCTCCTGGAAGACATGGCACTGCCGAGCGGCGGCGATCTGCCCACGGCCGGCCTGCTCGCTCCCCGCATCGAGGCTGAAATCGGCCTGAGACTCGGCCGTGACCTCCGGGGTGACGACGTCGACGGCCGGACGGCGCGCGCCGCCGTCGCGGAAATGTTCCTCGCCCTCGAAGTGATCGACACCCGGTACGGGAACTGGGCGATCACGCTGGAGGACAGCGTCGCCGACAACGCCTCCGCCGCCCGCTTCACCACCGGCGAACCCATCCCCTTCCACCCCGACATGGACCTGGGCCGGGTCTTCGTCACCGTCCGCGTCGACGACCAGCCGACCTGCGCCGGCTACGGCCGGGACGTTCTCGGCGACCCGATCAACGCGCTCCTGTGGCTGACCCGCCGCCTCCACGGTCTCGGCACCGGCCTGCGTGCCGGTGACCTTGTCCTGCCCGGATCGGTGCACGCCAGCATCCCGCTGCGCCCCGGCACGCTGGTCGAGGCGTCCTCGCCCCAGCTTCCGGCCGTCCTCCTGCGCGCGACCTGACCACGGCCCGCTCCGTCACACACGTTCGCACCACGCCTTTGGAGCACCCCCATGCCTTCGCACCGCACGATCGGCGTCGCCGTGCTCGGCGCCGGCCTGATCGGCCTCGACCTGCTGGACCGGATCCGCCGCTCGCCCTGGCTGGGGTGCCGCCTCGTGGCGGGCCACCGCCAGAACCTCGGCCTGATCCGAGCGGCGGAGACGGGCCTGCCCACCACGACCGGCGGCATCACCGCGCTGAGGGACGCAATCGACGGCATCGACGTGGTCTTCGACGCGTCCAACGCCGACTCCCACGCCAAGCACTGGCAGCACCTGGAGCCCACGGGCGTTCTGCTGGTCGACCTGACCCCCAGCAACCTCGGCACGGCGACCGTTCCCACCGTCAACGGCGCCGACGTGCCGTCCGAGCGCCACATCGGTCTGGTCAGTTGCGGCGGCCAAGCCGCGATCCCGCTCCTGCACGCCATCGCCCAGCACCGCACCCCGCGCTACGTCGAGCTGGTCTCCACCGGCGCGAGCCGAAGCGCCGGCCGGGCGACCCGGTTGAACCTGGACGAGTACATCGACACCACTCAGCGGGCCGCGTGCCACTTCTCCGGAGCCCACACGGCGAGGGTGCTCGTCAACCTCAGCCCCGCGACCCCACCGCCGCCCTTCCGGGTCACTCTCACCGCCCTTGTCGACGCTCCCGACTCCGAGGTGATGCACCAGCTTGTGCGGGCCGCGGCCGAGCGGGTTCAGGCGTTCGTTCCCGGCTACGCGGTGACCGCCCTGGAGACGGGTCACGACCGTGTGACGGTCACGGTGGAGGTCACGGCGACCGGAGACCGCATCCCCGCCCACGCCGGGAACCTGGAGATCATCAACGCCGCGGCGATCCAGGTGGCCGAGCTGCGCGCAGACGCCCTGCACCCGGACGGAGCCCGCTCATGACCAGCATCCAGCTGCACGATCCCACCCTGCGCGACGGCCACCACGCGGTCGGCCACCAGCTCTCGCGCGAGCAACTGTCCGCCTACGCCGCTGCCGCCGACCGAGCCGGCGTGCCCGTCATCGAGGTCGGCCACGGCAACGGGCTGGGCGCCTCATCGCTGCAGATCGGCCTCGCCAGACTGAGCGACGCCGAGATGCTCGCCGCCGTGCGAGACGTCCTCACCAACGCCCGCATGGGCGTCTTCATGGCCCCCGGCTGGGGCACCGGCGACGACCTGCGCCTGGCCGTCAGCGCAGGCGCGCAGGTCGTACGGCTGGCTGCGCACTGCACCGAAGCCGACGTCACCGAACGCCACCTCGGCCTCCTCGCAGAGTGGGGCGTGGAGGCGCATGGCGTCCTGCTGATGAGCCACATGGCCAGCCCCGGCCGACTCGCCGAGCAGTGTGCCCTCATGGCCCGCTACGGCGCGCAGGCGGTCGGGATCTACGACTCCGCCGGCCACTTCGTTCCCCACGACGTGGCCGAGCGCATCAGTGCGATCACCGAGGCCGTCGACGTGCCGGTCATCTTCCACGGCCACAACAACCTCACGCTGGCCACCGCGAACTCGGTCGCCGCTGTCCAGGCCGGAGCGACGATCATCGACGCCTGCGCTCGTGGGTTCGGCGCCGGAGCGGGCAACACCCAGATCGAGGCGCTGGTCCCGGTCCTGGAACGTCTCGGATACACCACGGGCATCGACCAGCACGCCCTGTTCGAGGCCGCAGACCTCGCCGAGCAGCGGCTGATGAAGGCCCCGCCGACCACCGACTCCGTCGCGGTGATGAGCGGCCAGGCCGGCGTCTTCTCCGGCTTCAAAGCCCGAGTCCTCGAGGTCGCCGCCCGCGAAGGCATCCACCCCGGCGACCTGTTCGCTGCACTCGGCCGCCGCCAGGCGGTCGCCGGACAGGAAGACCTGATCCCCGAAATGGCATCCCAGCTCAAGGAGCACCGCATGCCCGACCACAACCGGCCCGCCCCGGCGATTCACCCCCACCTCCGCGATCTCCTGGTGCGCGAGCTGCGCATCGATCCCGACCTCTTGGTCCCGGCCTCGACCCTGGACGCGATCGGCCTGGACTCCCTGGCCGTGGTGGAACTGTCCGTTCTGTTGACCGAGCAGCTCGAGACGCCGGTCCCCGAGGACCGGATCACCGGCCTGCGAACCCTGGAGAACCTGAACCGCTTCTTCACGTCGACCAGCCAGAAGGGCTGACCAAGGCCATGACCCTCTCCCCACACCGGCGCCTCGGACCGGCCTGGTTCATGACGCCCGCCACCCGAGTCGACCGGTACGCCTCCGCGCTCACCTGCGGCGCCGACGTCGCGCTGGTCGACCTCGAAGACTCCGTCGCCGCCGACGCCAAGGACCGGGCCCGGCGTGACGCCCGAGCGTTCTTCGCCCAGGACGCCGGGCCCTGCGTCCTGGGCATCCGCGTCAACGCCCTGTCCACCCTGAACGGCACCAAGGACCTCGCCGCCATCGCCGCCTACCCCCGCAAGCCCGACCTCATCCTCCTTCCCAAGACCGAGACGTCCCGCGACATCGCCCTCCTGGCCGCCATCCTCGACACCCCCGCCTACGCCCCGATCCTGTTCGCCCTGATCGAGACACCCCGCGCCGTCGACCACCTCCCAGAGATCCTGGCCGAGCCCCGCCTGTCCGGCGCCGTCTTCGGCTCCGCGGACTACGCCCTCGAACTCGGCACCCACACCGGGTGGGAAGCGATGCGCCACGCCCGGCACACGATCGCCAACAGCTGCGCCGCGGCCGGCCTCATCGCCGTCGACACCCCGTACTTCGAACTCGACGACACCGTTGGCCTCAGCGCCGAGGCCCATCGCGCCAAGGAGATCGGCTTCCACGGCAAGGGCGCCGTCCATCCCCGCCAACTGCCGTTCATCACCGAGGCGTTCCGCCCCACCGACGACGAGATCGCCGAAGCCCGGGCCACCGTCGCTGCCGCCGAGCACGGCGGCGGCCACGTCACGTCCGTTGACGGGCACATGCGCGGCACACCCTTCTTCGCTCGGGCACGCCGCCTCCTCGCCGGTCTCGACGAACCGCAGGAGCAGCTGCGGTGAGCGCCAACTTGCCGCAGGGTTTCCGCTGCATCGGCGCGAACCGGGTACGGGAAGTCGTCGGACTCGGCTACCAGGACCTCACCGAGGGCCTGACCATCGAACACCGCCCCGGCCGCACCGTCACCGAGGCCGACAACACCCTCATCACCACGCTCAGCGGCAACGACGCTCCGATCCACCTCGACGCCGCCTATGCCGCCCGCACCGAATGGGGCCGCATCCTTGTGTGCAGCGCACTCACCCTCGCCATCGTCGGGGGTATGTCCGCCCGCTCCGTCAGCGCCCTCACCACCGCCAACCTCGGTCTGGGCGACGTGCAGTTCACCCACCCGGTCTTCGTCGGCGACACCCTCTACGCCGAAACCGAGATCACCGGCCGACGCCCCTCCAAGAGCCGCCCGGCCAACGGCGTCGTCACCTGCCGCACCCTCGGCCTCAACCAGGACGGCCGGCAGGTCACCTCCTTCGCCCGTGCCTTCCTGCTCCCCATCGACCCCCACGCCGTCCGCACCCTCACCAACTACTAGACGGGAGCGCCGTGACCAGCGAACTCACCTTCGTTCAGGCCGACGACAGCCTGGCCCAGGAGTACGACACGATGGCCGAACGCAGCTTCGGCCACACCGTAGGCGACATCACCCACCTGAACGGCCACGCCGACATCCGGGTCGCCATCCGCTCCGGCAAGGTCGTCGCCGGCGGCCTCGGCCTCTTCCTGCCCCAGTACTTCGGCGGCGCCCCTGTCCCCAGCGCGCTCCTCGCCGCCGGCAGCGTCGCCCCCGAAGAACGCGGCGACCGCCTCGCCGCACGCATGGTCCACGAACGCCTCAACCCCCTGCGCGAGCGCGGCGCCGTCATCTCCACCATCTCCACCCTCTCCAACGGCTACGCCCGCCATCTGGGATGGCAGGCACCCACCCCGGTCCACGCCCACGCTGTCCGCGCAGAGGACCTCAAACGCTCCTTCGACACCGGGGACTTCTGCATCGAGACGGGCACCGCGCCAGCAGCCCTCGACCTGCAACAGGACCTCGCCCGACGCTGGAACGGCCCCGTCGAGCGCCCCGCCTGGTGGCAGAACTGGAAAACCGCCAAGAGCCGTCTGACCACCTACCGCTTCCACAGGCCCGGCAACCCGATCGCCGGATGGCTCACCCTCACCACGGGCCGCCGGGAACACCACGGCACCGACCTCACCGTCCACGACTTCTGGGCCGGCGACCACGAGTGCGCCGCTGCGATGCTGGCCTTCCTCGGCCGCTACACCAGCCGCACCGAGACCATCCACTTCCGCCGCGGCGCCCTGCCGCCGGCACCGCTGCTGCTGCACAACCTCCACCGCTACCAGGGGACCACACAAGCCTGGCACCCCTGGATGCTGCGCATCCTCGACCCCCGAGGCGCGGTGCGCCTGCGCGGCTGGCCCCGCGACCTCGACCTCGAACTGCCCATCGAGATCGGACAAGAAGCCCCCCGCACGACGCCTCACCGCTATCTGCTGCGCATCTGCGCCGGTGTCGGCGACCTCACCCTCACCCGGGACGAAGGCCACGTGGTGCTTACCGCCGGGCAATTCGCCGTGTGGTACGCCGGAGGCTGGCGCAGCCCCGAAACAGCCCGACTCTCCGGCGTCCACACCCGTTCCGACGCGGCGCTCTCCGCGTTCCTCCAGGCAACCGCTGGTGAGGCCCCCTGGCTGCCCGACCACTTCTGAACCTACGGAGGAAGGCAATCCGGACTGCCCGCTGTCAGGATCTTCGCTGTGACGGCCCTCTCACGGGTCAGCAGCAGAACGCGTTGAGTGAGGTCAGCGGCGCGGCTGCCGGGCGGTGTCGGCGAGGCGGTCGGCCGCTCGGTCGACCAGCCACCCGGTGGCCGGTGCCAGCGCGAGGGCGGTGCACCCGCCGGCCAGGGTGTCGGTCGCGTAGTGGGCGCCCAGGGCGACCTGTGCCCAGGCCATGGCTGCCCCGGCTGCCGCCACCGCGGCCAGCACTGGCAGCGGGCGGGCCCGGCCACCGGCCGCCGTCAGGGCGAGGACGAGGGCGAGCGCCGTGAGGAAGGCGGTGTGCCCGCTCGGGTAGGACGGGTTGTCGCCGTGGATGGTGCGCCCCACCAGGTGCTTGAGCAGGGTCGCCGCCGCCACCGGTAGGCCGACGCCGAGGACGGCGAACACCGCTGCGCGCGGCCGCCGGAGCAGCAGGCAGCCCGCGACCACGGCCCCTACCAGCAGTACGGCCCCCAGCGGTTCCCCCAGGGAGTCCAGGCCCCGGGCCGCGTACCGCCACGGCGGTTTCACCCCGTACACCGCGTCCTGGATCCGCCCGTCCACCCGGCCGGGCTGCCCCGCCCCGGCGAACCGGATCCCGAGCACCAGCACCACCAGCGCCGCGAGCCCGGAGAGCCATCCGAGCCACCCGCGCAGCACCACCAGCGCGGGCTCCGCGCGCCCGGCCGGGCCGAGGGGGCGTCCCCGGTGCGCACGCTCCCGGGTCGCGCCCGCCCTACTCCCCGCCCCGCTGTGGCCGGCCGATCCCACGCGCGCCCCCGTCGAGTCCGGACGTCCGCCCTGTGCCGAGTGGCTGACGGATCGTCAAGTGCCGTGCACCGTGCCCCCGAAGTCGGATCCACGATACGGGCGCCCGGCGGCCGCCGGGCCGGAGAAGGCGAAACCCGTGGAGCGCTCGGCGCTACCGCCCCAGCACCCCGGCGGCGCGCAGGGCGGCGATCCGGTCGGCGGGGTAGCCGAGGGCGCGCAGGGCGGAATCGGTGTGGGCGCCCAGGGCGGGGACGGGCCCCATCGGGAGTTCGCCCTCCGCGAAGTCGAACGGGGGCAGCAGGGAGCGGACCTCACCGGCCGGGGTGGCGACCGGGCGCCAGCGGTCGCGGGCGGCGAGCTGGGGGTGGTGCAGCAGGTCGCCGACCTCGTTCAGCCGGGCCGAGGCGATCGCGAGGGCGTCCAGGCGCTTGACCGCCTCCTCGGCCGTCATGGTCGCCGTCCGGCCGCCCACCAGGGCGTCGACCAGCCGGCGGCGGCGCACCCGGGCGACGTTGGTGGCCCAGTCGGGGTGGTCGGCGAGGTCGGGGCGGTCCAGGAAGCCGGTGGCGAGCCGGGCCCACTCGCGGTCGTTCTGGATGCCGATCATGACCTCGCGGCCGTCGGCCGTCGGATAGGCGTCGTAGGGGGCGATGGCCGGGTGGGAGAGTCCGGCGCGGCCCGGTGCCCGCCCGGTGCCCTGGGTGTGGTGGAGCTGGTGGCCCAGCCACTCGGCGGTCGCCTCGAACATCGACACCTCGACCGCGGTGCCGCGTCCGCTGCCGGCCCGGCCGAGCAGGGCGGCGAGCGTCGCCGTCAGGGCGTACATCCCGGCGGCGATGTCCGAGGTGGGCACGCCGGTCTTGGCGGGCCGGTCCGGCGGGCCGGTCACCGAGGCGAGCCCGGACTCGCACTGGATCAGCATGTCGTAGGCGCGCTTGTCCCGGTACGGGCCGCCGGTGCCGTAGCCGGACAGGTCGACGGTGACCAACCGGGGGTGCCGGGCCCGTAGTTCGGCGGAGCCGAAGCCGAGCCGGGCGGCCGCCCCGGGGGCCAGGTTCTGCAGGAAGACGTCGGCGCCGGCCACCAGGTCGGCCAGCACGGCACGGCCCTCGGGCGCCTTGAGGTCGAGGACCACCGACTCCTTGCCGCGGTTCAGCCAGACGAAGTGGCTGGCCAGGCCGTTGACGCTGCGGTCGTACCCGCGGGCGAAGTCGCCGCCGTCGGGGCGCTCGATCTTCACCACCCGGGCGCCCAGGTCGCACAGGTGCCTGGTGGCCAGGGGCGCGGCCACCGCCTGCTCCAGCGCGATCACCGTGGTACCGGTCAGCGGCAGTGACATCCGGGCTCCCTCCCTGGTGGATCCCCGAGCCCTACCCGCCCCCGGCGGCGTTCAGTCAACGGCGCTCCGGCGTTCCCGGGCCTTACGGCATGCCGGGCGAACCACCGCTGCTCAGGCGGGACTTGACCCCGAGGGCCGCTCCTTTGCCCCAAACCGCAGGTGCCCGCCGTGCCTGGGGGAGGCATAGCGGGCTCCTGCGGGGCCAGGCGGGACTACTTGGCGAGCGACTCCGCGAACGGCTTGAGCATGCCGGCGACCTGCGCGCCGCGCAGCACGCTCGGGTAGTCGCGGTAGTGCTTGATCTTGCCGTCGACCACCCGGATCACGCCGACCGAGGAGAGGAACGAGAACGACTTGCCACTGGTGGTGTTCTTGCCGTCGATGGTGAACTCGACGGTGACCGTCTCGGGGTCGGTGCTCTGGTGCACCCGGGCCGAGACCTGGTGGAACTCCATCACGTTCGACATGGGGCTGTCGCGCACCAGCAGCGCGCGGATCGCGTCGATCCCCTCGAACCGCGACGGCGCACCCGCCAGCGAGAAGGGCAGCTCGTACACGCCGTCGGCCGCGAACTCGTCGACGAAGGCCGACCGGTCCTTGACCTCCATGGCCGTACGCAGCCGCTCGACGACCTGCACGGGGGTAACCGCCACGAGACACTCCAGGTGACTACTGGGGCCGGGTTGTCCGGACCCCGGGACCGGTGGAAAACTGAGGAACAACTCCGATTGGACGATACGGAGAGTGTTCTCCGGACGTCAAGCAGTCGGACTACCACCAGAGGAGGCAGGGTGGCACCCGTCGGGACGACGGCCGCGCAGACCGCGCCGCGGCGAGCCGACGCCCGGCGCAACCGGGCACACATACTGCAGGTCGCCCAGGGGCTGCTGGCCGCCGACGGCCTGCGGGTCTCCTTCGACGACCTGGCCCACCACGCGGGGGTCGGCGTCGGCACGGTCTACCGCAACTTCCCGACCAAGAACGACCTCTTCCGCGCCGTCGTCGCCGACGGCATCCGCCGGCTGACCGCCGAGGCCCGCCGGCTCTCCCAGGGCGGCGACCCGGCCCAGGCGCTGCTCGGCTTCTTCTACCGGCTGACCGAGCAGGCCACCCTCAACAAGGCGTTGTGCGAAGGCTTCGAGGCGCTCGACGGCGATCCGGGGCTGCTCAAGGACCCGCAGGCCGAGCGGGACTTCCTGGCCGCGCTCGGCGAGCTGCTCGCCCGAGCCCAGTCCACCGGCGCGATCCGCGCCGACCTCAGCGCGGCCGACCTGCGCGCCCTGGTGGTGGGGGCGGCGACCGCCGAGCGGACCAGGGCCGACGGCATTCGCCCGGGGCGGATGACCGCCCTGCTCGGATCCGTCCTGCGGGCCGACGCCGGGGGCGGCTCGGCCGGGGGCGTCGGGGCGGGTGTCACGAAACCCCTGACGGCTGTCACGGGCCGGAACGAAAGGCAGCTCTCCATCCCGCTTGGTAACGAAACGTTTCGTTACGACGTCGCGGACGGAACCCCGGACGGGGCACCGGGCACCGACGCGCTGGCCACCGTCCGCTGCGAGGTCTGCGGCCGCCCTGTGCAGACGGCCCGCACCGGGCGGCCCGCCCGCTTCTGCGGCGCGGCCTGCCGGCAGAAGGCGCACCGCCGCCGCCACGGCACCACCGCCGCCCGCCCCGGAGGAAAGAACGGGGTTAGCGCCCCTTGAGCGCCTGCGGCGACGCTGCGGGGCGACCACCGCGGAAGCGAGGCGCCTCCGCGACCGGGCCCGGCGCCCGAGTGGTGGGGAGGACCGAGTGGTGGGGAGGAACCCGTCGCATGCCCTGCTGCCCCTGGCACCGATCGCGCCTCGACTGCCCACTGTTGAACGACAGTGCTGCGGGGAGCCTAGGGCGTGTCTGACAATTCCCGCCGGGCGCGCGACGCCGGGGCACGCACCTCGCCGCGTTGTCGTCGGTCGCCGATGCTCCGCATGGACTCCCTCCTCCGCCTTGCGATGCACGCACCCCAACGCCGCGCGCTGATCCG